>JAGRLQ010000251.1 GCA_020441735.1 Nitratireductor sp. | reverse complement strand
ATGGAAGCGATCTGGAAGATCGAAGTCGAGAACTTCCCTGCCTTCATCGTCATTGACGACAAGGGCAACGACTTCTTCAAGGAGTTGAACCTCGAGTAACCGGCTTTTGGGGCGTGGCCATTCCGAACCGGCACAACCGGCACAATTCGAGTTAGGGAGGATGTTCGATGGCGGTGCGCAACTATTTCGCTCGGATCCACGAGGATATGACGGCGTGGCGGCGCGACTTCCACCAACACCCGGAGCTTGGTTTTGATCTTCCGAGAACCGCCAGCCGGGTGGCGGAGCTTCTTCGAAGTTTCGGATGTGACGAGGTGGTCGAAGGCATCGCCCAGTCCGGTGTCGTTGCCACGATACGGGGCCGCACGACAGCAAGCGGTCGTGCGATCGGCTTGCGGGCCGACATCGATGCCCTGCCGATCGAAGAAACCACCGGCCTTGCCTACGCTTCGCAAACCCCCGGAAAGATGCATGCCTGCGGGCATGACGGCCATACCGCAATGTTGCTTGGGGCAGCGCGCTACCTGTCGGAAACCCGGAACTTTGATGGCGTCGCTGTCCTGATCTTTCAACCCGCCGAAGAAGACGGTTGTGGCGGGAAGCTCATGGTCGAAGAAGGCATCATGGAAAGGTTCGGCGTCAGCGAGGTTTATGCGATGCACAACCTGCCGGGCATACCCACCGGCAAGTTCGCGATCCGTCATGGCTCAATCATGGGATCGACGGATGAATTCGAAATCCATGTGTCCGGCCGTGGCGGTCATCCGGCAAGCCCGCACAAAACCATCGACACCACGATGATTGCAGCGCAAATCCTGCTTTCCCTGAATACGATTGTCTCTCGCGATGTCAGCCCCCTTGGCAGGGTGGCATTGGGTGTGACGACATTCAACACCGACAGCCGCGCCTCCAACATCATCGCCCAGAACGTTGTCATGGAAGGAACGATCAGAACCCTGGAACCCGAATATCGCGAACGCGTCAAAGCCAGGGTTGAGGAAATCACACACGGGATTGCCAATGCCTTTCGGGCAAAGGCATCTGTGACGTGGATCGAAGGCTATCCCACCACGGTCAACACGGCAGATCAAACCGAGCATGCGATTTTGGTTGCCCGCGATGTTGCGGGAGAGGTCGACACAAATGCCGAACCGCTGCTTCAGGCGGAGGATTTCTCATACATGCTCCAGGCCCGGCCCGGCGCTTTCATGTTCATCGGTAACGGCGATACCCCGATGCTTCACGACCCGGGCTATTATTTTGACGATGAGGCCATGCCGTCCGGCGCAAGCTGGTTTGCAGGCATGATCGAAACAAGGCTTCCGGTCAACCAGGAGCGAAATGTATAGACTGCCAAACCGGGTGTTGTGAAAGGACTCCAATGACCAAGCGCAATGTCATCATGATCATGACCGACGAACTGCGCCGCGACGCGCTGGGATGTTACGGCAGCACGATTGCCAGGACGCCCACCATCGACCGGCTCGCCGAAAACGGCATGGTGTTCGATGCCTGCTACACCCCCTCCCCGATCTGCGTTCCCGCACGCGCATCCATTGCCACTGGCCGCTATGTCCATGAAACCCGCTGCTGGTCGAATGCGCAGCCCTATCGCGGAGAACCGGAAAGCTGGCACCACCGGTTGCGCGATGCCGGCTTCCACACCGTCTCCATCGGCAAGCTGCACTTTCGCGGCGCACAGGACGACAACGGATTTTCCGAGGAAATCGAACCGGTCTACGTCCGCGACGGCCTTGGCTGGATCCATGGCCTCCTGCGCGATCGCGACGACCTCTTCGACCCGAGCAGCTTTGCCGCTCATATCGGCCCGGGCGATGATCCCTACACGCGCTATGACGAGAAGGTCTGCGCCACCGCCATCGACTGGATCGCCGATCGCAGCAAAGGGAGTGATGGCAACTGGTGCATGTTCCTCTCCTTCCTGCGGCCGCACTATCCGCTGACCTGCCCGCCCCGTTTCTACGAGCAGTTCGATCCCGAAAAGATGCCGATGCCGATGCCCGCCGAGCCGGCCTCCGGCGCCGATCACCCGGTGCTCAAATGGATGCGCAAGTCCTGCAACTATGATGCCCCCTTCGACGACGAAATGCGCCGCGTCGCCATCGCCTCCTATCATGGCCTGTGCAGCTTCGTGGACGACATGGTGGCACAGGTACTGGCAGCGCTGGAGGCCTCCGGCATGGCGGAGGATACCGCCATCATTTTCACCAGCGATCATGGCGAATGCCTTGGCGACCGCGGCTTCTGGACCAAGATGGTGATGTATGAGGAAGCTGTCACCGTGCCGATGATCATCGCCGGTGCCGGCGCAAAAAAGGGCCGTGTCTCTCAGCCTGTTTCGCTGATCGATCTCTATCCGACCATCCTCGAACTTGCCGGGGTTGAACCCGAACCGCAAACCATCCCGCAGCATGCCCGCTCGCTGGTGGAAAGTGACGTGGAAGCCGACAGACCGGTCCTTTCCGAATATCACGATTACGGTGCACAGACTGCCATGTTCATGCTGCGCAAGGGCCGCTGGAAACTGGTCTGCTACCCGGGCTTCCCCTCGCAACTATTCGACCTGGAAGCTGATCCCGGTGAGCGCCGAGAGCTTTCAGGTGATGCCGAATACAGCGGCATTCTCTCCGAAATGACCGAAGCGCTGCGTACAATGCTCGACCCCGAGGAAGTCAACCGCCTCGCCTTTGCAGATCAGGTAGAGAGGATTGCAGAACTCGGCGGCCGGGAAGCCATTCTGAATGCGGAGAATTTCGACCACACCCCGGCACCGGGAACCTGACAGGACGCGGCAAAAGCTCGTGCGTACGGTCCACACTGCCCTTGCTTTGACGCAACGTTACCTTAAGTAGGATTGTCCGCCGCGCGAATCGGATTTCGCCTGCCGGACTTTCACCCGTTCCGACGCCGGAGAGACCACCGTGGAATTCATGCATCTTCTGACCGATCCCGCCGCCTGGGCCGCATTGCTTGCCCTGGTCATCATGGAGATCGTCCTCGGCATCGACAACCTGATTTTCATTTCCATTGTCACCAACAAGCTGCCGGAAAGCCAGCGGCCCGCAGCAAGGCGTGTCGGCATCACCCTGGCACTTGGCTTGCGCCTGTTGCTGCTGGCGGCCATTGCCTGGCTTGTCGGCCTCACCGCACCGGTGTTCGATCTGGGTATTACCGGCGAGTTGAATGAGCATGGCGCACCGGTATTCGAGACTGCGTTCTCCTGGCGCGACATCATCCTGATTGCAGGCGGCCTGTTTCTGGTCTGGAAATCCACCACCGAAATCCACCACACCATCGACATTGAGCCATCCGGCGCCCTGCTCGACAAGCAGCGACTGGGAACCAATTTTGCCTCGGCCATCGTCCAGATCATCCTGCTCGACATGGTGTTTTCCGTCGACAGCATCCTGACGGCCATCGGCATGACCGATCACCTGCCGATCATGATCGTCGCCGTTATCATCGCCGTCACTGTCATGCTGGTTGCCGCAGGTCCGGTCTCCGACTTCATCAACGCCAATCCGTCCGTCGTCATGCTGGCGCTGTCCTTCCTGCTGATGATCGGCATGGTGCTGATCGCTGACGGGTTTGGTGTCCATGTACCCAAGGCCTATGTCTATGCGGCCATGGCATTTTCCATGTTTGTCGAGGTGCTCAACATGCTGGCGCGCAACCGCCGCGCGAAACTGAAGGCCGGGCAGTAAACCTGCCCGGCGTAGAGGCCTCCTTGCCGCGCACTATCTGGTTGACCCGCCTCTACCGCGCCACTAGGCTCCCCGCCCATGGACGAAATCAAATTACCCTCACAGACAGATAATCAGCCCGCTCTGGTCGACCCCTTCGGCCGCGCGGTGACCTATCTGCGGGTTTCGGTGACCGACCGCTGCGATTTCCGCTGTGTCTATTGCATGGCGGAGGACATGACGTTTCTACCCAAGAAGGACTTGCTGACGCTGGAGGAACTCGACCGGCTGTGCGGCGCGTTCATCGACAAGGGCGTCCGCAAGCTGCGGCTGACCGGTGGCGAGCCCCTGGTGCGCCGTGGCATCATGCAACTGGTTCGCTCCCTTGGCCGCCATCTCGATACGGGTGCACTGGAAGAACTGACGATCACCACCAACGGCTCGCAACTGCACCGCTTTGCCGATGAACTGTTTGACTGCGGTGTACGCCGCATCAATGTCTCCCTCGATACGCTGGATGCCGAAAAATTCGCGAAAATCACCCGCTGGGGCCGTCTCGAACAGGTGATGAACTCGCTTGAAGCAGCAAAGAAGGCCGGGCTTTCGATCAAGATCAACGCCGTCGCGCTCAAGGATGTCAATGAGCACGAGATCGAGAACATGCTCAAATGGGCACATGGCGAGGGTTATGATTTCACCCTGATCGAGACCATGCCGCTGGGAGAAATCGAGGAGGACCGCACCGAGCAGTACCTGCCGCTCTCACAGGTGCAAAGCCGCCTTGAGGAAAGCTACTGCCTGACGCCAATCCCCTACAAGACCGGTGGTCCGGCGCGCTATTTCAAGGTCGGGGAAACCGGTGGCCGGCTTGGCTTCATTACCCCGATGACCCACAATTTCTGCGANNGAAAGCTGCAACCGGGTGCGGCTGACCTGCACCGGCACGCTCTTCATGTGCCTGGGTCAGGAAGACGCAGCCGATCTTCGCGCGCCGCTGCGTGCTTCCGAAGGCAACGAACTCGTTTCTGAAGCCATCGAGGAAGCTATTTCGCGCAAGCCCAAGGGGCATGACTTCATTATTGGCCGCGACGCGGCTCCGGCTGTCGGCCGTCACATGAGCACGACCGGCGGCTGATCTCCTGCAACAATACATGATGCCTGCCGGCCGGTTGCTGGTGCGCCTCGTGTTTTCCTTTCAATACTCCGGCTCGACACGCTTGCCGCTGCCGCCAACATCCAGTGGATTTTATAATGCAGTCGTCCGGCCATATGAGGGAAAACCTCCAGGGCAGCCTCTACATGGTCATTGCCATGGCGGGCTTCGCCGTCAACGATTCCATCGTCAAGTCCCTGGGCGGTATATTGAACCTTGGCCAGACGCTGATGTTGCGCGGCATGTTTGCGACCGCAATGATTTTTGTGCTTGCCCGGCTGTTCGGCCAGTGGCGTTCACCGCGTGTCCTTGTCATGCCTCGTGTTCTGCAGCGCGTTTCGGGAGAAATGCTGGCAACGGTGTGCTTCATCACCGCCCTGTTCAACATGCCGATCGGAAACGCAACGGCCATCCTGCAGGCACTGCCACTTGCATTGACGGCAGCAGCAGCGCTGTTTCTGGGCGAGCCGGTCGGCAAGCGGCGGCTTGCCGCCATCCTGATCGGCTTTGCAGGAGTCATGGTCATCATTCGTCCCGGCATGGAAGGATTCACCATCTATTCCATTCTGGCGCTCATCGCCGTCGGCGCCTGCGTGGTCCGCGACCTCACCACCAGAATCCTGCCGAGAGACATTCCCGGCCTGATGATTACCTTCTCGACTTCCCTTGCGGTGACCCTGATGGGCGCGGCTATCATTCCCTTTCAGGGCTGGAACCCGGTAGGCGCGACCGAATTGGCAAAAGTCGCCGCCGCTTCGATCTTTCTCATCATCGGCTATTACTTCGTGATCGCGGCAATGCGCATCGGCGATATCGGTTTTGTTTCGCCTTTCCGTTACGCAGTGCTGATCTTTGCCATGGTCATCGGCTTTTTCGCCTTTGGTGAACACCCCGACCTCTTGACGCTTGCCGGCTCGGCAATCATCGTCGCAACGGGCATCTATACCCTGTACCGCGAGCGGGTCGTCCATCGCCAATCCATCACGCCGCCGCCCAACCGTTCATAAACCCTGCGAGAATTCGCAACAAAGCCTGAAGCAGGCATCCAGAACCATGGACTTCACGCCTGAGCCAACGCCGAAACAACCCGCCACCGCACCTGAGCAGACAGCGCAGCCGCGGGGGCGTTTTCTCGACCTCACCACGCCGCCACACATCGTGACCCTGGTTCTGGTCGCAGGGATCGGGGCACTCAACATGAATGCCTTTCTGCCATCGCTTCCCGCAATGGCAGCCTGGTTCAAGACCGACTATGCGGTGATGCAGCTTGCGATTTCCGCCTATCTTGCCATGACCGCCATATTGCAACTTATCGTCGGCCCGCTGTCCGACCGGTTCGGCAGGCGGCCGGTGCTGATCGGCGCGCTAGCCATCTTCGTGGTGGCAACCATCGCGGCAGCCCTTGCACCGACGATCGAAATCTTCCTGGCCGCGCGCCTGACGCAGGCGGTCGTCGTCACCGGCTTTGCCCTGTCGCGGGCGATCGTGCGGGACATGGTTCCCCTGGAACAGGCTGCCAGCATGATCGGTTACGTCACCATGGGCATGACGCTGGTGCCGATGATCGGCCCCATGCTCGGCGGCTTTCTGCAGGAAATGTTCGGCTGGCAGTCAATCTTCTGGATGACGGCCATCGCCGGGCTGGCAGTCCTCGCCGTCATTGTACTCGATCTGAGGGAAACCAACCTTCACCGTTCGCTCAGCATGACGAGCCAGTTTCGCGCCTATCCCGAACTGTTCACCTCGCGGCGCTTCTGGGGTTTCGTTCTCTCCGCGATGTTCGCCTCCGGCATGTTCTTCGCCTTCATCGGCGGCGCACCGTATGTTGCCCAGCATCACCTGGGCCTCTCGCCGTCCGCGCTCGGCATGTATTTCGTCTTCATCATCATCGGTTACACGCTCGGCAATTTCCTTTCCGGCCGTTATGCTGCCCGGGTCGGCATCTTCACCATGATGGTAGCGGGCGCGATTGCGGCTGCTGCCGGCATAGCCCTTTCGATTGCGTTCTTTGCCCTGGGTGGTAGCCACGCGGCGGGTTTCTTCGGCCCTCTCTTTCTCGTCGGCTTGGGAAATGGCCTAGTGTTACCATCAGCCAATGCCGGCATGGTCAGCGTGCGCCCGCATCTTGCAGGCTCGGCGGCAGGGCTTGGCGGCGCGATCCAGATTGGCGGCGGGGCCGCCGTGTCGGTTCTGGCAGGCTATCTGCTGACGCCCCAGTCGGGCCCTGCCCCGCTGCTCTGGCTGATGCTGATCGCCGGCCTTCTCGGCGTCGCCATGACGCTTGTTACCCGGCATATCGACCGGCAGATGGCGGCAGCCGGCAAGCAGGTGTAGGATCGGGCCATGACAGCAAAACTCACCATTGCCCCCGACCCGGAAAACCCGGCGCTTTCAACCGCCGTCGAAGGCATCGACCATACCGGCTCGGCGGTTACCACCGATGTTATCACCGAGCGCCCGCTGACATTGTTCCTCAACTCCCAGGAGATCGTCACCATGATGACGATTGGCGATCATCCGGATCTTCTGGCTGTCGGCTATCTGGTCAACCAGAACATGCTGTCGCGCGATGATGTCATTACGGCAATCGAACACGACGAGGACCTTGATGTCGTCGTCGTACGCACGGAGCGGGAAACGAATTATGAGGAAAAACTGAAGAAGAAAGTCCGCACCTCAGGTTGCGCTCAGGGAACCGTGTTCGGCGATGTCATCGATTCTTTCGAGAAGGTGAAGCTTGCCCCTGGAGCAATACTCAAAACCTCCTGGCTCTACGCGCTGACACGTCAGATCAATACTCAGCCGAGCCTGTATCTGAAAGCTGGCGCAATCCATGGCTGCGTGCTGTGCGAGGAAGACCGTCCGCTCGTCTACATGGAAGATGTCGGCCGCCACAACGCCGTCGACAAGGTTGCCGGCTGGATGATGCTCAACAAGGTCGATCCGGCAAACAAGATCTTCTACACCACCGGCAGGCTGACATCGGAAATGGTTATCAAGACCGTGATGATGGGTATTCCGATCCTTGTTTCCCGCTCGGGCTTTACCGCCTGGGGTGTCGAACTTGCCCGCCAGGCAGGACTGACGCTGATCGGGCGCGCCCGTGGCAAGCGCTTTACCGCCCTATCCGGCGCCGAACGCATCGTTTTCGACAGCGATCCGGAGGCCGAAGGCGAGGAGGATCCGAAACATCGCCGCAAGGCAAGCGCGGACGACTGAGGAACCGATGCCAATGGAAACCGGGAGTAACGACGCGACAATTGCCGGCGCCATTCTGGCCGGCGGCCTGTCTCGTCGCATGGAAGGACCCGAAAAGACCCTGCTGGAACTCGATGGCCAACCACTCGTCCAGCGCATCCGGGACCGGCTTGCGGACCAATGCGGTGGCATTATCCTCAATGCCAATGGCGATCCGGCCCGCTTTGCCTTTCTGGGCCTGCCGGTTCAGGGCGATACGGTGGAAGGGTTCGCTGGTCCGCTCGCCGGCGTTCTCGCCGCCATGGACTGGTGTGCTGAAAACCGCCCCTCCGCCACCCACGTGCTGACAGTCGCCGGTGATACGCCGTTTTTTCCTGCTGACTATGCTGCCCGCATGAAAACTGCCCTTGCAGCGGAAGACGACCCCGAAACCGTTTGCCTCGCTTACAGCGGCGGCAACCGCCACCCCACCTTCGGGATTTGGCCTCTTTGCCTGCGTGCGGCGCTGCGCCGTTTTCTCGTCGAGGAAGGCGAGCGAAAGGTCATGCTCTTTGCCGGGCGCTACAATCTGGTTAAGGTCGAATTCCCGCTCGCCGAAGACGGCAGCGACCCGTTTTTCAACATCAACACGCCGCAGGACCTTGAACAGGCGGCGGGCATGACCGGCAAGGCAGGATAATGAAGGCGAGACTTGGCGTTTTCGGTGTTACCGGCTGGAAGAACTCCGGCAAGACTCGCATGGTCGCCAATCTGGTCAGCGAGTTCTCCGGGCGTGGGTTGAAAGTATCCACCGTCAAGCATGCCCACCACACTTTCGACGTGGATCAGGAGGGTCGCGATTCCTGGCAGCATCGACAGGCGGGTGCCAGCGAAGTGGCGCTGGTCTCCCGCAACCGCTGGGCATTGATGCATGAACTGCGCGGTGAGGAAGAGCCTTCACTCGATGACATTCTCGAACGTCTGTCTCCCTGTGATCTCGTCATCATCGAGGGCTACAAGCGCGAAGATCACCCCAAGATCGAGATGATCCGGGAGACGGGTGAGCCAAGGCCTGCATCCAACCCGATGCTGTGGCAGGAGGACCCGACGATTGTCATGATCGGCAGCGCAGGGCCAATTGATGGCTGCCCCCTGCCCCGTCTCGATCCCGACCAGGTATCCGACATCGCAGATTTCATTCTCGCCTGGCTTGAGAAGGCACGCAGCAATGCCGCCGAATGAGCGAAGCAAGGCAAAACGCCTGCTCGACGACTGCTTCCTGCATGACAGCGACCGCATGCGCCATTACGAGGCGATCGAACTTCTCAAAACCCGCCTTGTGCCGATCGCAGACAGAGAAACAGCGGCACTTGATGCCGTTGCAGGCCGCATTCTGGCTGAGCCCGTTCTGTCGCCACGCAACGTGCCACCCGCCGATAACAGCGCCGTCGATGGCTACGCCTTTGCCCATGCGGATTATCTGGCAGGAAACGGTACGTTTCCCGTTACTGCCCGCATTGCCGCCGGCAACAAACCTTCCGGGCCGCTTGAGGCCGGCAGCGCGGTGCGCATCTTTACCGGCGCGCCAATGCCCGAAGGCGCCGACACGGTTGCCATGCAGGAGGATTGTGACGCCGACAATGACGGAACCGTTGTCGTCCCCCCCGGTCTCAAGCCTGGCGCCAACCGCCGCAAGGCTGGTGAAGACCTGAAACAGGGTGACACCATCGCCGAGGCCGCCACCCTGCTGACACCCCAGCACATCGCCTCCATTGCCTCCGCCGGATTTGGCGAAATCCCTGTCTTTGCAAAGCTGCGCATCGCGCTCGTATCCGGCGGCGATGAACTGGTGGAACCCGGAAACACTGCAAGGGACGGACAGATCTACGATACCAACCGCCACATGTTGAAGGCGCTGCTTGCCCGCCTGCCGGTCGAGGTGACCGATCTTGGCATCCTGCCCGATGATCCGGCCATTATAGGGAAAACCCTGGCTGAAGCAGCGGAAAACCATCACGCGGTGATTTCAAGCGGCGGCACGTCGCGCGGCGAAGAAGATCATATCGTCGCCATGCTGGATGAGATCGGCAAGCGCCATCTGTGGCAGCTTGCTGTCAAACCGGGCCGGCCCATGAGCTTCGGTCAGATCGGAGACACCGTCTTCTTCGGTCTTCCAGGCAATCCCGTCGCCTGCATGGTCTGTTTTCTTCTCTACATCCGCCCAGCCTTGCTGCGCCTTGGCGGCGCTGCCTGGAGCGAGCCGATGCGATTTCCCCTGCCCGCCGGTTTCGAAATCGCCAGAAAGAAACCCGGCCGGCGCGAATTCTGGCGAGGCAGGGTCGTACAAGGTGACGGTGGCAGGGCACAGCTCGAAAAATTCGCTCGTGACGGGTCCGGACTCATATCCGGCCTGTGGCAGAGCGGCGGGCTGATCGAGGTGGGCGAAGACGTAACCGCGGTATCACAAGGCGATCTGCTCGATTTCATCCCGTGGAGCGAATTCGGCATTTAAGCCGGCATATCCCGACCGGCATTGGCAAGACCTGTCTGAACGGCTAGCCTTGCGAACCTTGCACTGTTAGGGCAATTCAGGTTTTGCCGAAATCGGCAAAGCCTGAATGCGTAAACACAATCAACGGACTAAATCGTTGTCCCGTTTCCGAAGAAACGTGAAACGATCTACCGGAGCACTGTTTGACCAGCCCTGTTGCCATTCCCTTCTGGTTGTTCGTCATTCTGGCGATCCTTGCGGCCATTGCCATTGTCGACCGCATCTTCGCGCCGGGCGTTCGCTGGTACTTCCGCCGCAGGGTCAATGACGCCATCGACGAACTCAATGCTCGCCTCGACCTGCGTATCCAGCCCTTCAAACTCGCCCACCGCGAAGGCCTCGTCGACCAACTTCTCTACGACCACACGGTCATCGATGCCGTTGAGGCCGAGCATGAGGCGACCGGCACACCCCGCTCGGTTCTGATGAAGGAAGTAACCGCTTACGCGCGTGAGATCGTGCCGACCTTCTCGCCACTCGCCTATTTCGGTTTCGGCACGAAAGCCGCCAGATGGTTGTCGGAATTCGTCTACCGGGTGCGGCTCGGCTACACCGATGATGCTGCCTTGCGCAGCATTCCACCCGAAGCGGCTGTCGTCTTCGTCATGAACCACCGTTCCAACATGGATTACGTGCTGGTGACCTATATGGCATCCACCCGCGCCTCGCTCTCCTACGCGGTCGGCGAATGGGCGCGCATCTGGCTGCTGCAATCGCTGTTCCGCTCCATGGGCGCCTATTTCATCCGCCGCAAGTCGAACAACACGCTCTACCGGCGCGTCCTCGCCGCCTATGTCCGCAAGGCAACCGATGAAGGCGTGACCCAGGCCGTCTTTCCCGAGGGCGGGCTGTCGCGCGACGGAAAACTGGGCGGCGCGAAACTCGGCCTGCTCTCCTACATGGTTGGCGGCTTCAACCCGGCAACCGACCGCGACATCGTCTTCATTCCCGTCGGCATCAATTACGACCGCGTACTGGAGGACCGCATCCTGACCGCAAAAAGCGAAAAGGAGCGTACCGGCCGGGAATTTACCGTTTCCCTTGCCACCGTTGCCGGCTTCCTTGCCCATCTGGTGAAACTGCGCTTTCAGGGCCGCCTCTACCGATACGGCCATGCCTGCGTCAGTTTCGGGCGGCCTGTGTCGCTGAAAGCCTTCGCCGAAAGGAACCGGCTTGATTTTTCCAAGGTGCCGCCGCCTGTGAAGGCAAAGAACGGCAAGGCGCAACCTCCCGGCGCCATTGAAAAGCTGGGAAATGCCCTGTTGGAGGAAATCGGCGCTGTCATTCCGGTTCTGCCGGTAGCGCTGGTTGCCACCGTCATGCTGGAACTCGAGAGCGAGGCAATCGGCGAACTGGAACTGAAGTCACGCGTCTTCAACCTGATCACCGAACTGGAGGCCGATGGCGCCCATTTGCACATTCCCCGCCATGACCGTGATTACACGCTGACAACCGGCATCCGCATGCTCACCTTGCGCCACGTTATCATCCGCACCGAAGATGGCCTCTACCACGCCAACCCGCAGGAAACCCTGCTGCTGCAATACTACGCCAACTCGATCGCCCATTTGAGAAAGCCCGCCGCAAAGGCCGCAAGACGCGCCGCCGGCAAACCTGCAATTCGCACCTGTGGCAAGTCTTGAACACGGCACGGCGCAGCCTCTCCCTGATCAATCCTTACCGATAATTAAGTTGTCTTGCAGAAAGCCCTGCCCGATACCTGAGGCACTGTCAGGAATCGGAGATCATACCCATCATGGTACCCCAGCAGGACGGATATTCACGCCTTTCCATTGCGCTTCACTGGATCGCGGCTGTTGCCGTGATCGCGCTTTTCTTCACCCATGAAGGCGACCGCGGCAGCGCCCAATACGCCTTTCATGTCGGTGGCGGCGCAATCCTCGGCGTTCTGATTGTCTGGCGGGCTTTGAGGCGACCATTCCGTGGCTTCCCCGCAAAGCCGGACCAGCCGGCAATCCTCAACCTCATCTCGACCATCGTCCTCTGGGCACTGCTCGCCGCCATGGTGATCACGGTGGTAACCGGCTATTTCCTGCCATGGTCGCTCGGCGCGCCGATCGATCTTTTCAGCATGGCCGAAATTCCTTCACCCATGAGCCGCTCCCGGGACCTGCATGAAGCCATGGAGGAAATCCACGAAATCGCCGGTCAGGCCATCCTGCCACTCGTGGTTCTGCATGTCCTTGGTGCCCTGAAACACGCCATCATCGACAAGGATGGCGTGATGCAGCGTATGAGCAAAGCAATAGGCGGCGGGCATTAAGCCGCTTTCGCGGAAACTTGCCTAGGGTCCGGTTTTCAGAATGAACCGGCCGGAGACGTTTCTGCCGTAATCCTCGGGGCGGGTCACCATCGGCACATATTCGAGCCGCGCCCATATCTCGGCCAGATCGTCATAATGCGGCGACATCACATTGCCGCTCTGTCCGGTCGAAATGATAAACTGCGATTTTTCCAGATCGGCGAAGTCATAGACGGCTCTCAATGCTGAACCATGCACACCGGCATAGGGCTCCTCCTTGCTGAAATCGTTGGAATTGCGCAACAGCGTGTATTTGCCGCCATCCATTTCCTTGCGGATGGTGAAAAACCGCGACAGCGCCCCGACACGGCTGAAAGGCCGGTGTTCATGCAGCGTCTTGTGCGCTTCCCCCCAGCGCCATTTGCGCCAGTCAGCGCCATAAGCAGTCTCAAGTTCCTGCAGGGTATCGGTAATCGAGGCAAACAGGATGTCACCACAGGTCTCATTGGCCGGTGTGATCACGTCATTGCACCAGTTGCGCGCGCCGGTCGAACGCAGCATGGTCAGCATGCGGGTCAGGCTGCCTTTTTCCACCAGGCCGAAATCATCCTGCAGATCGTCTTTGAGCATGCGGCCCTGCAGGTTTTTGTGCCAGGCCGTCAGGATCAGTGGAAACGGTGAACCGGCATCCATCATGCCGTCCCATTGCTGCAGCGCCTGCTGCAGTTCCTCGTTGAGCCGCACACCCTGAGGAATGAGCCGGAAAGCCTCGTTGCGGAACGCCACCAGCGCCGGCGAATAGCGGTCTGCCTGAGCGGCCTTCATCGTCTCCAGTGACTGCTTTTCGGTTGACGTGACAAACAGGTCTTCCACACGCTGCTGGCGGAAGGCCTCTGCCCAGTCATAGGTGATGTGATTTTGGTAGTCTTCCGGCAGCCAGTTGGAGTTGGCGGTCGCCACCGCCCCTTCCGCCGGATTAAGGCGCGTCGGCAATTGCGTAGGCTCGAGATAGCCCTGCCAGTCGTAGAAATCGATCCAGCCGGGAACCGGCGCACGGCCCGCGATCCGGTTGAGCATCGAACGCTTCGGCACGCGGCCGGATGCGATCAGCCCGATATTACCGCTCACATCGGCAACCACGACCGACTGCATCGGCGACACATTGAGCCGGGCAGCATCCAGAAACGCCGGTACGCTGCGCGCATCCGACATCGCCATCACCCCGTCAAATGTGATGTCGTCTTCCGCCAGCGCCGTCCAGGACAGTGCGGCCACATGGCCTTTCGGCAGCAATTCGCCCAGTGAGCGGTAACCTGCCGGCAGAACCGGCCCGTGCCGGGTGGTTTGCCGGACAAGTGCTATGTCCTCGCCGCCCTTTACCTTGATCGTCAGTTCCTCCCCGCCGAAATCGGCAAAGCCTTCCGGCGTGCGGTACTGGCCGGGATTCTCCGGATTGAGTTGTTCAAGGAACAGGTCCTGTGAATCGAGATAGGTCGTCGTCAGCCCCCAGGCGAGCCAATCATTGCGGCCTGAAAGAACAAGCGGCGTTCCCGGTAGTGTGCCGCCAATCAGATTGCGGACCTCCTCCCCCTCCTGCCAGCGCAGATGGGCAAGATAGAAGGTGCTGGGCGCAGTCAGGCCCAGATGCGGATCGTTCGCCAGCAAGGGCTTGCCCGACACGGTCTTCGACCCGGAAATTGCCCAGTTGTTGGATGCCGGCAATTGCAGCGTCCAGGGAGCGGTCGCCTTGGCCGCTGCCTCCACCGGCTCGGTGCGCGGCGCCTTGTCGAAACCGTAAAGCGCCTCGAGATTGGGCAGCGGCGGCGGATTGTCCCGTTCGTTCGCCGGATAGACTTCCTCGATCTGGCGAGCGGTAAAGCGCCGACCGGCCAGAGCCAGACGGCCGATCTCCTCATCCATGTTGGCATCAAGCGTCAACGCCATCACCTTCAACAGCGCCACCGGCTGCCAGTTCTCCCACGGTTCGGGCTGATGCCCCAGAATGATGAATTCGACCGGAAGCGACGGTTCGAGCTTGCCGGTCTTTCGGCTGATCC
Organism: Nitratireductor sp.; assembly: GCA_020441735.1. Lineage (GTDB taxonomy): Bacteria > Pseudomonadota > Alphaproteobacteria > Rhizobiales > Rhizobiaceae > Salaquimonas. Next base: position 5,410 of record JAGRLQ010000251.1, on the reverse strand, counting down.
AGGCATTGACTCCCTCCACATAGGCGGTGATCAGCGTCTTGTTTTCCGGTTTCAGTTGCTCGTAGGAAGCCTTTGCCGCATCTGCAATCCCCAGCGTTTTCAGGAACCGGTCAGAGGATACGGCATCGCCGCCGAACATCTCCGCCAGCCTGCCCTGGCCTGCCATGCGCAGCACTTCCATCTGCCACAGACGCTCGCTTGCATGCACCCAGCCAAGCGCGCGTACCGCATCAGCTCTGCTCTGAGCCTCGATATGGGGGATGGCATATTCATCCTTGATGATCGCAACGGGCGCTGAAAGTCCGGCAATCTGCGCCTCTCCATCGGCAGGCGTTACCGTATTGCGCAGCAGCCAATAGGCGCCTGCCAGCATTGCCACCGCAAGCACGGCGAGCCCGAGTACGCCCCAGCCCAGCCAGCGAAACAGCCGTTTCATGTCCCTTCTCCTCCCCATTGCCCCTTCCCGGAAGTGCCGCCGGGAATCCGTGAGACATTGCCGCCGCCGCCCGGCAATGGCAAGCTTCGGCGATTACAAATCACCGGCCGGATATCGCCATGAAGCCACTAATGTCTGCCGAAGAACTGATCGATCGTCTCAAGGCAGAAGCAAAAGAGGAGAACCGCGCCGGGATGGCGCGTTTCGGCATTCCGGCGGACAAGGCACTTGGCGTACCGAAGCCTGCCATCCGTGCAATCGCGAGGGAAACCCGTAAGGATCACGCCCTTGCACTGACACTGTGGGATACCGGCATCCTCGAAGCCCGCATTCTGGCCAGTCTGGTTGCCGAGCCAGCCAGGGTCACCCGCGCCATGATGGAGGATTGGGTCTCCGGCTTCGATTCATGGGATATCTGCGACCAGGTCTGCGGCAATCTCTTCGACCGGGTTGAACCCGCAGAAGACGCCATCCGGGACTGGCACATGGATGAGCGTGAATTTGTCCGCCGTGCCGCCTTTTCCACCATCGCCTGGCGGGCGGTACATCAGAAAAAACTGCCTGATGAGACCTTCCTTGCCTATTTGTCGATGATCGAGGCAGCATCCACCGACAGCCGGAACTTCGTCAAGAAGGCGGTCAACTGGGCACTGCGCCAGATCGGCAAACGCAATCTGACGCTTCACGCAGCAGCGCTTGAACTTTCGCGAAAGCTCGCCGCTTCAGCAGACAAGACCGCTTCCTGGATCGGCCGCGACGCAGTGAAGGAACTGGAAAGCGAAGTGCTGCTTGCGCGGCTTGAGAAGCGCGCGGCTGGTTAGGCAATCACGGCTTATCGATCGCCATGTAGTCGAGCGGCAGCGTCATCGTATCCTTGATGCGCTCCATGGCAAATGTCGATGAGACATCCTCGATCTCAATGTCGGAAACGAGCCGTTTGTAAACGGCGTCATAGGCAGCGATATCCGGCACCACCACCTTGAGCAGATAGTCGATCTGCCCACTCATTCGGTAAAAACCGACCACTTCCGGCATTTTGGTAATCACTTCCGAAAACCGCTTCAGCCACTCCGCATTGTGCTTGTCGGTGCGGATTGAAACGAACACCGTCACACCGACATTGACCTTGGAAGGACTGAGCACGGCCACCCGCCGCTCGATGACCTTGTCTTCTTCCAGTTTCTGGATGCGCCGCCAGCACGGTGTGGTTGAAAGCCCGACCTTTCTGGCAATGTCGGCGACCGGCATCGTTGCGTCTTCCTGCAGGATGGAGAGAATTTTCCGGTCGGTGCGATCCATGGACAAACTCGCAAACAATATGAGCAAAATCAAAAGAGAATAGAATGAAGTTCTCCTGGTCAACCGGATTCTGGCCATCTATTGAAAAAATATCCCATACGTTGCCAGATCGCCGCAGACCGTCATACCCGGCGAACGGTCGCTCAAACCATTGCCTGAATCGTTTTGCGAAGGACAGGCAGCAAGTCCTTTTCAAACCACGGGTTTTTCTTCAACCATGCATTGTTGCGCCAGGAAGGATGGGGCAGCGGGATCACCCGGCAGGCTGATTGTTCCGTCTCGCCATCGGACAGGTGTTCCCCGTTGAAATAGCGCTCCCAGTCGACAACGGTATTTGTGACGGACTTCGCTGCATCTCTTCCAAGATGATAGGCAAAGGCCGCACCGCCGATAACCAGTTTCAGTTCCAGCTGCGGCATGGCGGCAAACACCCGGTCATGCCAGGTCTGGCGGCATTCCCGCCTCGGCGGCAGATCGCCACCATTCTTGTCGTAACCGGGGAAGCAGAACCCCATTGGCACGATGGCGATGCGGGCAGCATCGTAGAAGACTTCGCTTGAAATCCCCATCCATTCCCGCAGCCGGTCGCCCGATGGATCGGTAAACGGCACGCCGGACTTGTGCACGCGAATACCCGGCGCCTGGCCGCAAATGGCGACACGCGCCGTGGGCGACAGAACCGCAACAGGCCGCGGCTCATGCGGCAGCGCAATGCGAAGCGGCTGTTCGATGCACACCCGGCACCGGCGGATATCGCGGTGCAGCGTTTTGAGGTTTTCCGCCACCCGCGTGAAGCCCTCAATCGAAAGCCGTCGATGGCCGTGCGCCGACACGTTCAAACCAGGCCTTCAGGCTGCCATGCGCAGCATCCATGGAAATGCGCGCCGGCTTCATGAACTGGCAGGCAACGAAAGCCGTGATATCGGCAATCGTGAAGCGGTCGCCGGCAATGTAGTCCCGGCTAGCGAGTTCCCGGTCGAGGATGCCCATGAAGCGGGCAGCCCTGCCCTGGTTGATCTCGCCCCACTCGGCAATCTGCACCGGCTCGATTTTACCGGCACCGGGATGCAGATGGCGGAAGCTGAAGGCTACCGGCAGGAGGAAATTAATTTCCGCCCGCCGCTGCCACATCTCGATCTGCGCCTTTTCCAGCGGGGTTTTCCCCATCAGATTGTGCTCCGGCACCGTTTCGTCGAAGTAACGGCAGATCGCCACGGTTTCCGACAGAAACGTGCCATCATCGAGTTCCAGCACCGGCAGGGTCTGCATCGGGTTCATTTTCGTGAAGGCTTCCGACTTCTGTTCCAGCGCATTGATATCGTATTGCACGCGCTCGATCTCGATGCCCTTCTCCTTGAGGAAAATCTGCACCCTGCGGGGATTGGGCGCCCGCCCTCCATCATGCAACCGCATCGCTTCTACTCTCCAAACCAGTTTGCCATCGATCGCAACCACAGCCTGCCTCGGTTGGCAAGGCTGTTGGCCAGGCCCGCCACCGAACTGCCGCCGGAATCCGTCTCCTCGTTTGCTTTGCCATGCAATTCGCGCCAGTCACGCGGCCGCTCGAAGTCTCCTACCCAGATGCCGCTGCCGTTCTGGCGTGCAAGACGCTCTTCTGCCTCGTAGTTGCCGAAGGCTACTGCCCATCCTTCCAGCACCATCTGCCGGTTGATATCGGCCTCTCCTCGCCTGCAGACCACCAGCAGACGGCCATACTTGTCGATCTCGCCACCAACACAGGCGATGCCACCTTGACGCATCAGTCGGCGCAATTGCCGCGCCGCTTCCCGTCCGCAGGGCCATGCGGCCCCGTTTCTTTGGCAGGTCTGGGTATATTCCGGCGCGTCGATACCCTGCAGCCGGTAGCGCTGGGTGCCCAGTTCCAGACTGTCGCCATCTAGCACCCTGAATGCGCCGCGCACTTCCTGTTCGCCCAGCCGGGCAAACCAGGCAGCGCCTACCGCCACCACCAGCATCAGACTGGCGGCAGCAAAATAGTCGGCAACCTTGCGCAAGCGCCGCCGCCACGGGGAAAGGCGGCCGGAAGACCCGCCACCGCGATACCGATTACCTCGAAAACCCAAGAAATCCCCGCTTTCAAGCCGCTGCGACGGGCTTTGCAAAAGCCGAATCTAAACAGGATGTTAACCATTCTTTTCTAGGTTTCCTAACAGTCAGCCGGCATCCCCATCAAACCCTTTTCCGTTTACCGGGAAGAGCAGCATTGAGCGGAACGGCCAAACCGGTGGCACGCGCCATCCATGCAGGCCGCAAACCGGGCCGGAAACCAGGGCATGAGCCAGAGGCAGTCACAATCCACCGACAAGAATATTGTCGACCGCACCAAGCGCCGTTCCGCCTCCGGCAAGATGATCAGCGAGGCGCGCAAATACGCGTCTTCCAGCATGCACCGGCCGGTGAAATACGAGGTCGAGCGGCTGCACTCCTATGCCGAAAACCACGTCAACGCAAAGCTCGCCCTGCCACTTTTCGTGATGATCATTGCCATGGTCTCGACCCAATGGGTCGGTGCCATGCTGGCTGCCTACTGGGCCACAATCGTCATCCTGTCCTATGGTGTGCTGCTGGCTGTCAGCAACCGCTATCTGCAAACCGATAGTGACGAAAAAGAACTGCCGAAATGGCGTCACCGTTTCATGGGCGCGCAACTGCTGGTGGCCTTCGCCTGGTCGACCTTCGCGTTCTACCATTGCGCCAGTTGCAACATCGCCGACACCTTCCTGATCATCCAGTTCTCTGCCATTCTGGTCTTCCAGGCGGTTACGATGATGCTGTCGCACAGTTTCGGCGCCCACCTGCTGATGACATCGGCACCGCCAACCATCGTGCTGGCACTGCGCCTGATACTGACCTTCCAGCCGGCACCGCTGGTCATGGGCGGCATTCTGATTGGCTCTCAGGTGTTTTTCTATTTCGTCGCCAACCGCTTCCGGATTTCGATCCTGTCGGCGCTTGCCCATCACCATGAACGCGAAAACCTGATCGCCGAACTGGAAACCGCCAAATCAATGTCGGAAGAGGCACGCCGCCGCGCCGAGGAGGCAAACCTCGCCAAGTCGCGCTTTCTGGCCACCATGAGCCACGAGTTGCGCACTCCGCTCAACGCCATTCTCGGCTTTTCCGAAGTCATGCAGTCGGAGGTGCTCGGCCCCCTCGGCAACGACACCTACAAGGGCTACATCTCCGATATCCATGCCTCGGGAACCCATCTGCTCAAGGTGATCAATGAAATCCTCGATCTCTCCCGCGTCGAAGCCGGCCGCTACGAATTGAGGGAGGAGGCGATAAAACTCGCCCACATCATCGAGGAGGCAAACCAGATGGTAGCGCTGAAAGCGCGTACCAAGGGCGTCGAAATCTCGCTTCAGGTGGAAGAAAACCTGCCGCTGATCTGGGCTGACGAAAAGGCAGTGCGCCAGATTGCGCTCAACCTGCTTTCCAACGCACTGAAATTCACGCCCACCGGCGGCAGGATCACCATTACCGTGGGGTGGACAACGCTTGGCGGCCAGTATTTCTCGGTACGTGATACCGGCCCTGGTATTCCCGAAGACGAAATTCCCGTCGTGCTTTCCTCTTTCGGCCAGGGCTCGATTGCCATCAAGAGCGCCGAACAGGGGACGGGTCTTGGCCTGCCCATCGTGCAGGCGCTGA
>JAGRLQ010000250.1 GCA_020441735.1 Nitratireductor sp. | reverse complement strand
ATCTTGTAGCTGCCGTCGCTCTGCGGCTCGGCCTTGGTGCGCATCAGGCCCAGATCGGTGCCGCAATGCGGGTCGGTCAGGTTCATCGTGCCGGTCCACTCACCGGAGACGATCTTGGCAAGGAACTTGTCCTTCAGCTCATCCGAACCGTGCTTGTCTAATGCCTCGATGGCACCAACCGTCAGCAGCGGGCAGAGCGACCAGGCCATTGAGGCCGAGTTCCACATTTCGGAGGCCGCCAGCGCCATCATGGCGCCCAGTTCCTGACCGCCATAGGCTTCGGGCGCCGCAATCGCATTCCAGCCGGATTCAGCCCAAGCCCTGTAAGTCTCCTTCCAGCCTTCCGGCGTGGTAACGACCGCATCCTCAACCCGGGAACCGGTTTCATCGCCGGAGCGGTTGAGCGGAGCGATCCGGTCTGAGGCAAACTTGCCCGCCTCTTCCAGCACCGCATCCACCAGATCTTCTGAAAGCGCGGCAAACCTGCCCGCTTCCATTGCCTCCTTCATGCCGGCAACATTCTTGAGGGCAAAGGCAATTTCCGATACCGGAGCACGATACATTGGGTTCCTCCTCATACGGCTGAAAGCTGCCGGAGCGCTACAGGATTTTGACGTTTACGTCAATTAAACATGCGGCAAAGGCGCTGTCGATTGTCACGAATGGCAACGACCTTACCCGCGTTGCCGGCCCGGGGAAATCACTCTTTGCGAAACCGGCGGCAACCCGATATGGAACAGCCTTCAACGGGTTCCTGTCATGCCGGAAATCATCATTGCCAATCACAGCACAGACGCGCTTAACCGCGCCATTGGCAAATTGCGTGCCGGGGAACTTGTCGCGATCCCGACGGAGACCGTCTACGGCCTTGCGGCTGATGCCACCAGTGGCGAAGCGGTGGCCAAGATTTTCGCCACCAAACAGCGCCCGAGCTTCAACCCGCTGATCTGCCATGTTGACGGCGTAGTAATGGCGCAGCAATACGGCAAGTTTGACATGATTGCCGAACGGCTTGCCAATACGTTCTGGCCGGGGCCGCTGACACTCATTCTACCGCTTGTTCCCGAAAGCGGTATTCATGATCTGGTAACGGCGGGGCTCGACAGCATCGGGCTCAGATGCCCGCGCGGATTTTCCCGGCAGGTGATCTCTGCCTTTGGCAGGCCTCTGGCCGCCCCCAGCGCAAACCGTTCGGGGCGTATTTCGCCCACGACAGCGCAGCATGTGGCGGCAGATTTTGCCGGCACTGACCTGCTGATCCTTGATGCCGGAGCCTGCGAGGCGGGGCTTGAGTCGACCATCGTCAAGATCGATGGCAACCGGCTTATCCTCCTGCGGCCGGGCGTCATCACTGCCGAGGAAATCGCCGATGTTGCAGGCAAGCCGGTGGACCTTCCCGATACAGACGGAAAGGTTCTGGCGCCCGGCATGATGAAGAGCCACTACGCGCCCGATGCACAAGTCATGCTCGATTGCGAGACCTGTCCGGATGGTGCTGCCTGGCTTGGCTTCGGCAACCGGGCCAAACCGGCCAATGCCGCCGAAGGTCTCAATCTGAGCGAGACAAGCAATCTCGTCGAGGCGGCTGCCAATCTCTACGCTTATCTCAAGCAGCTTGATGAAAGCGGTGCCGACCTTATTTGCGTATCGCCCATCCCCCGGGAGGAATTGGGTATTGCCATCAACGACCGGCTGCAGCGGGCTGCCGCGCCACGGCCCTCCAAATCCGGGGAGCCAGGCTGATGGCAACCATCCCCGGCAAGGACCTGCTCGCGCGCTTTACAGCGATCGTCGGTGACACCAACACGCTGACGCCGGCTGACGATCTCACCCATTACACGCATGAGAACCGCGACATGATTATTGGCAACACCCCGCTGGTGCTGAAACCGGACAGTACCGAAGAAGTGGCGGCGATCCTGGCACTTGCCAATGAAACGAAGACCGCTATCGTTCCCCAGGGCGGACACACAGGCCATGCGGCGGGCGGCGTGCCCGATGAAAGCGGCAGCCAGATCGTGCTGTCCATGGAACGGATGAACCGCATCCGCGAGATTGACACGGCGGGCAGGACCATGACGGTCGAGGCCGGCGTGATCCTGCAGACGATCCAGGAGAAGGCCGGCACCCATGATCTTCTGTTTCCCCTGTCGCTGGCGGCGGAAGGCTCCTGCCAGATCGGCGGCAACATCTCGACCAATGCGGGCGGTACCGGTGTGCTCGCTTACGGCAATACGCGCGAGCTGGTGCTAGGGCTCGAAGTGGTGACGCCGCGGGGCGAAATCTGGAACGGGCTTTCCAAGCTGAAGAAGGACAATACGGGCTACGATCTGAAAGACCTCTTCATCGGTGCTGAAGGAACGCTCGGCGTGGTGACGGCGGCGGTCGTGAAACTGTTTCCCAAATCCAAAGGCAAGGCTGCAGCATGGATCGGACTTGCCACACCGGCGCATGCGCTCGACCTGCTCAATGCGGCACTTGAAAAAGCCGGGCGCACGCTGACGGCCTTCGAGTTCATGCCGCGCATCGGTGTTGATGCGGTGTTCGATCACTATCCGCAGATCCGTATCCCGCTTGCCGCCCGCCATGACTGGCAGGTGCTGATGGAGATTTCCTCTGCCCGGTCGCAACAGGACGCCGAAACGGAACTGGAAGCCCTGCTCGGCGCGGCGCTTGAAAACGGCACGATCGAGGATGCGGCTGTCTCTGCGAACGAGACACAACGGCTTTCCTTCTGGGCGATCCGCGAGACGATGCCGGAATCCCAGAAACGGCTCGGTGGTTCGATCAAGCATGATATCTCGGTCGCCGCACACCGCATTCCCGAATTCATAGAGCGGGCCGCCCCCATCGTCGAAACCGTCTGCCCTGGCGCCCGGCCTTTTCCTTTCGGCCATATGGGCGACGGCAACATCCACTACAATGTGAGCCAGCCGGAAGGCATGGCCGCCGAAGCGTTTCTGGCGGAACGCGAACGCATCCAGGATGGCGTCCATGCGCTGGTGATCGAGATGGACGGCTCGATCTCCGCCGAGCACGGGATCGGGCGCTTGAAGCGCGATCTGCTGGCAAGGACCAAGGATCCCGCAGCACTCGCCATGATGCGCACGATCAAGCAGGCGCTCGACCCCAATGGGATCATGAACCCCGGCAAGGTGGTCTGAGCCCCAGCCCGGGCGGGCCTTAACCTCCTGAAAAGAATCCTTTTTTCTTTCTTACCCCCTGTAATCATTCAATAACCACAGATGGCGGTAAGGAAGGATTCACCCTCTCTCTTAAGCGAATTGGGATTGGCCTCTGCTATTCTCCTTCACACACGGAAAACAAAAACAACAATATCCGTGAACAGAAGCACCGGCAAAGAACCGGGCTCTGAAGGGAAGACAGAGAGGCAACAATGGTCAAAAAGGCCGCCGCTGCAGCACATGCTGCCAATGAGAAGCACGTTGGGGAAAAGCAGTCTGCGAAAAAGCAGCAGCGCTTTTTCCGCCTGGACCCGTATGCGATCCCTGACCGGATCGCATTCTCCCACAACAACATTCACTATACGCTCGACCGCACCGGTGTGTCGGTGAAGATGAACATGCCGCAGTCGGGCCTGCCGCTTTCCTTTGCGCTGCCGGCACGCTCCTTCAAGGGCATTGCCGCGCGTTGCGTGGAACATGAGGATGGTAGCCGCACGGTTTCACTCGAACTGCATCATCACGATCCGGCGCTGTGCATTCCGGTACTGGTTGCCGATGATCTCGACGATATCGCTGCAGACTGGCATTCCTGGAGCCGGTTGATGCGGCTGCCCATGCTGATTGTCGAAGCCGACGGCATGGCCCAGCCGGTGAAGAACGAACTGGGTGCCGTCATGGTCGAAGATCCGATCGCACGCCGCAAGCGGATCACCGCGATCAAGCATCGCCCGTGGTTTGCGCGCCGCCGCAAGCCCGGCACGGTCAGCGAAGTCACCAGGCTGAGCGCAGCGGAAATCATCGCACGAAACTAATCAAATTGAATTGGCGAAGCCAAAGGGCGGTGCATTGGGGACCCGATGTGCCGCCCGACCAGTTTTTGCATTGCTTGTTGGCGACTTGCTCTTCGCTCGCTGTCAGAAGTTCCAATCAGAAACGCAGCAATGCTGACGCCAGCAGCCCGGCAAACAGGATCCAGCCGAAGCCGCTGTTCGACTTGAAGCGGAAGAGGCAGTTGGCCGGATCGTGAATGTCGAGGGTCCTGATCTGCCAGATCATGTGCGCCGCGCCGGCGGCAAGACCAAGCCAGGCTGGCCAGGGCATGGCGGTGAGCCAGAAGGCAATCGCAAACAGAATGAGGGCTGCCGCATAAAGCGCCGAGACCGCCGGCTTGGTATTTTCGGCAAAGAGCCGCGCGGTCGATTTGACGCCGACCAGCGCGTCGTCCTCGATGTCCTGATGGGCGTAGATCGTGTCATAGGCGATCACCCAGCAGATGCAGCCGGCATAGAGAATGATGGCAGGCCAGTTCATTGCGTCCATGACCGCCGTCCAGCCGACCAGCGCCCCCCAGGAAAAGGCAAAGCCGAGAAAAAGCTGCGGCCACCAGGTGATGCGTTTCATGAAAGGGTAGACAACAATCGTGACGACCGAGATGACGCCGGTGATGATGGTCGTCCAGTTGAACTGGAGCAGGATGGCAAGGCCTGCCAGCAATTGCAGCGCCAGGAAGGCAGTAGCCTTCTTCTTCGTGACCCGGCCGGAAGGCAGCGGGCGCGAGCGGGTACGCGCGACCTGGGCGTCGATGTCCTCATCCACCAGATCGTTGTAGGTGCAGCCTGCCCCGCGCATGACGAAGGCGCCAGCGGAAAACAACATCAAGAGCGGCACCAGCGTTGCCAGAAACGCCCAACCCATGCCGCCCATGATGGGTAGTTGCATCATGTGGGCCATTGCCATGGTCGCCGACCACCAGCAGGGCCACATCAGCAGTTTCCAACCGATCGGGCGCTCCCAGCGGGCGAGCTGGGCATAGGGCCAGACAGATTGCGGCAGGAAGCGGTGAACCCAGCTTCCGCGCAAGGCGTCGGCGACCATCTTGCCGGTATCGTCCGTCTTTCGAGCATCTTCCATGGCGCCTGTTTGGCGGTCGCCGCAAGCCCGGTCAAGCTGCTTCGTCTGTATTCCACTTGCGGATACTAATTCCATTTCCGTTTGACAGATTGTTCAGTGCGACCCCGTTGCCTGCCACAATTACCGGTTCTTGAATGGCCCAAAAGGAGCCGTTCATGAAACCCGCCACTTTGCTGCTTGCATTCGCCCTCGCCCCTGCTCTGCCGATCCTGGCCCAGGCGCAGGTTCCTCCCACGCCGGCGGAGGTTGCCGCCTATGACGGTATTCTGCGCGCTGCCCATCAGGGAGACCTCGAAACCCTTCGGGAAACCATCGCGGCAGGCGAGTTGGAACGCACAGACGGATATGGCCGAACCGCCGTTCATATCGCTGCCCACGCCTCCCACGAACCGGCAATCGCAGCTCTGGCAAAGGCTGGTGCCGACATGAACAAGCTTGAAAACGATGCCTATGACGCCGTGACCATTGCTGCCGTCGCCAACGATACCGACATGCTGAAGGCGGCGCTTGCCGCGGGAAACAAGCCCACCAACATCACCAGCCGCTACATCGGCACGGCGCTGATTGCGGCAGCCCATCTCGGCCATCATGAAGTCGTCCGCATCCTGATCGAGGCCGGTGCACCGCT
>JAGRLQ010000249.1 GCA_020441735.1 Nitratireductor sp. | reverse complement strand
GAACAGGCCGATGGAATTGCCATCGGGATCGGTGGCATAGAAAAAGCTCCCGGCGGGAATGTCGATTGCCGGCGAAACGACCTGACCGCCGGCGGTCGTTACACGCTCCATTGCTTTTTCCAGTGGCCCGCTGACGGCCAGATGAATGGTGTTTCCGGTACCGGCGCCGGCAGGTTTGCCGGGATAGAGATGTCCCGACACGCCCATGTCGGCCATGCTTGAAAACATCACCATCGGGTTGGGGCCATCATCATTGCGCGTCATTGAGATTGCCAGCACCTCTTCATAGAAGCGCTGGGCCGCATCGAGGTCGGTGACGGGAATTTCGAACCAGACGGCAGTGTTTTGCGGTGTGTCGGACATGTTCGTTTCCTTTTTGCAAGGAGTGAATGATGCCTCACTGTTGCATACCGCTCCTGACAACTACCTGTCAGGAGGTTGTCAGTTCAACGCAATTTTCCGAACGCTATGCATCATCCTTGACGGGCACGGTGTAGTTCAGGCCCAGCCTGCCGCCATCGGCGTAAATCGTCTGCCCGGTCACGTAACTCGCATCGCTGGAAGCCAGGAAGGCGACAATGGAAGCGATTTCCGACGGATCGCCGATGCGACCCATGGGCGTGCGTGACAGGACCTTCTGGCGTGCCGCCTTGTCGTTGGCGACCGAGGCCAGCATGTCGGTCATGATCGAGCCGGGACCGATGGCATTGACACGAATGCCGTGTTCGGCAAGCGACAGGGCCATGACCTTGGTCAACTGGTTGATGCCGCCTTTGGAAACCGAATAGGGCACCTGGTTGGGAATGGCGAAAACCGCATTGACCGAGGACATGTTGATGATGGCGCCGGGTTCATCTCCCTTGTTCACCTGTTCGACCATGTGTTTTGCCACGGCCTGACCGCACAGAAAGGCACCTTTCAGATTGACGGCAAGAACCCGGTCGAAATCCTCCTCGTCGAGTTCGAGAAACTCGCCGCCGATCAGCATGCCGGCATTGTTGACCAGAATGTCGATGCGGTCGTGCAGGTCGAGCGCGGAAGCAACGAGATTGTGCACATCGAGCTTCTGGCTGACATCGCAATGGATGTAGGTGCAGGAATTGATCTTGGAGAGGGTTCTGGCGGCCTCCTGGCCCTTGGCGTCGTTGACATCGGCAATGACAACCTTGGCTTTTTCCCTCAGCAGGCGCTCGGCGATGGCATAGCCGATGCCCTGGGCTGCTCCGGTTACGATGGCGATCTTGTTTTCGAGATTTGGCATTTCCGGCTCCGTTTGAATTTCGCCGGACCATGAGGCGGCGTGCAATAAACGTCAAGCGGCCAGAAAAGATGTTCGCTTGCACAGCAGACAGTCCGGTTTCTGACAAGATTGCTATTGACAGACCCTACCACCAGAAAGTGTATTCCCATTCGGGATTCGCCTTGTGGGGAAGGTGTCCGTGGCATCAAAAACCCGGCACGTGTGGGGTAATCATGGAAATCAACGCAGATTTTTCCAAACGGGTGGTTGTGCGCCCGGAAGACTATGAATGGACGGCATTGCCGGTTCCGGGCATCGAATGGATGGTACTCGACCAAATGGACGGCGAGGAAGTTCATGCCACGTCCATTGTCCGCTGCCAGCCAGGATCCCGGATTGATGCGCATGTCCATAGCGGCGGTGAAGAATTTCTGGTGCTGGAAGGCGTTTTTTCCGATGAGAGTGGGGACTATCCCGCCGGCAGCTATGTGCGCAATCCGATCGGTAGCAGCCATGCCCCCCATACCAAAGAAGGCTGCAGGATTTTTGTCAAACTGCACCAGTTTGCCGCTGGCGACACAGAACAGTTTTCGGTCGATGCCCGCAATGCCAGCTTCATTGAAGGGCCGGCTGACGGATTGACCATGCTGCCGCTGCACAGTGCTTCGAACGAGAATGTCATTCTGGAGCGCTGGGAACCGGGCGCGCGCCTTGTGGTGCATGATCACTGGGGCGGCGAGGAGGTCTTTGTACTGGAAGGCACCTTGCAGGATGAGCATGGAGTCTATCCAGCGGGGACATGGATCCGCAATCCGCACATGTGGCGGCATGCGCCATTTTCTCCGGAAGGGTGTCTCGTCTATGTCAAGACCGGCCATCTCGGCGGCGAAGTTTCGCACTGACCCGCACGGGCCGACCTGCTGCCCTTTACCTCGTTGCCGCCCTTCGCTACGGTGAAGGGACGAGCACCCGCGAAAGGCGGCCTCATACATTCACCCCAAACCGAAAGAAGATTCATGACCCAGGTCAAAACGGGTGACACCGTGCGCATCCACTATACCGGCACGCTTGCCGATGGCACCGAGTTCGACAGCTCGCGCGGCCGCGATCCGCTGGAATTCACCGTGGGTTCCGGTCAGATCATTCCCGGCCTCGATCAGGCCATTCCGGGAATGGCGGTCGGTGATACCAAGTCGGTCGAAGTTCCTGCCGCATCGGCCTATGGCGCCGTCAATCCGGCTGCCATCCAGAACGTGCCGCGTTCACAGGTGCCGCCGGAAATCGCGCTGGAGGTGGGGCAGCAATTGCAGGTCCAGGCGCCGGATGGGCGGGTTGTGCCGGTGATGGTGAGCGCGGTGGATGATGAGACCGTCACGCTCGACATGAACCATCCGCTGGCCGGCAAGGACCTGACGTTTGCCATCGAACTCGTTTCCATCAACTGATCCGGTTTCAGCCGAGATCGGCTTCGACGGCTTCCTTGATGTGGCGCAGGATGTCGGGATTGGCCGACTGGACGCGTGACCAGTTGGGAATAAACGGGGTTTCCATCGGGTTTTCGAGAAAGGTGTGTCCGGCTTCGACGATGTTGGCGGCGAACAGTTCGACGGCCTTTTCCTCCGCATGGCGATCCAGATCGAGGCCGTTGATGACGGCATCGTTGTAGTACATCTCGATCAGGTCCAGAGCGCAGCGATAGTAGGTGGCCTTCAGGGTGCGGAAGTGCTCCTGGGTCATCACCGTGCCATCAGTAGCGATCTTGCGGAAGATCGCCTTGGCGATATCCGTCGACATGCGCGACAAGCCGCGGCTGGCATCTTCCTGCGACAGCGGCTGATGCTTGTGGTCATAGGCATCGGCGATATCGACCTGGCAGACGGCGTGGCGCGACAAGTTGCGCCAGACTTCCGACAGGACACCAATTTCAAGCCCCCAGTCGGAGGGAATGCGGATATCGGGCAGAATGCTGGTGCGCATGGCGAATTCGCCGGCCAGCGGATAGCGGAAGGACTGCAGGTATTCGACGTAGTCGCTGTGGCCGAAGGTCTTCTGGATCGCCTTGAGCAGCGGGGTGATCAGCAGCCGCGTTACCCTTCCGTTGAGCTTGCCACCGGCGATGCGCGGATAAAATCCCTTGCAGAATTGGTACGGGAAGGACGGATTGGTGACGGGGTAGACCAGCCTGGCCAGCATGTCCTTGGAATAGGTAGTGATGTCGCAATCATGCAGGGCGGCAACATCGCTGTCCTGACAGGCGATGCAGTAACCGATGCAGTACCACACATTGCGGCCCTTGCCGGGTTCGGTCGGTGCAAGACCAGCCGTTTCAAGCTGTTCGTGGATGGCCTTCAACCGCGGCCCGTCATTCCACAGGATCGAGTGTTTCTGCGGCAAGCGGGCGAAGAATTTGCGGGCATGGGCGAACTCGTCCTCGCTGGCTCGATCAAGCCCGATGATAACGTGGTTGATATAGGTGACCTTCGACAATTCATCGAGAATGCCGGAAAGAGCGGGCGCCTGCAGTTCGGAATAAAGCGATGGCAGGATCAGCGTGATCTTGCGGCGGCGGGAAAAGGCATCGAGCTGGCGCTCGAGATCGGCCACGGGCAGGGTTTTGAGATTGTGCAGCGTGGCAACGCTGCCGTTCTGCTTGAAATCAGCCATCGGTCTCCTGTCTGCTTGAAGCCAGTTCCTTTATGGCAGTCAGAACACAGTTGTTCCACCCTGCAGGGCCCGCCAGATGGCTGCGGCGAATGCGCCCACCGGATTCGCCACGCAGCGGGGGAACGCCACCATGGGCGGGGTTCCGGATGATGTAGCCCCGGTCAGCCTGTTCGAGCATTTCAATGTCGTTGGGCGCATCGCCCAGTGCGATGACAACCAGATGGGGATCGTTGCGGCGGCAGGCTGCGGCCAGTTCCGTCATGCGGTGTGCCTTGCTTGAGCCGGGGCCGAGTGTCAGGAAGCGGCCGCCCATCTGGGCGGTAATGCCCTGCTTGGCAAGAAGTGCCGAGAATTGTGTCAGTTCCTGTGCCGATCCCGACCAGATGCCAGGCTCGGAAAACTGGCGTTGTGCGGCGAGGCGGGCCTGATCTGCCGGCAGGCCGGTTTGCTTGCAAAGCTCCTCCACGGACCATTGCGAGAAACCGGAAAAGCGGTGGCGAAGCTCCGGCGGCATGCCGTCGAGGGCTGCGAGGATCCGGGCATGATCCTTGCCCGTTATCCGGCCTTTTCCATCTCCGGCGAGCAATGTACCAGCGCCGTTTTCGACGATGGCGGGGAACTCGTCGAAGCCGATTGCGCGGCGCAGGGGCGCGATTTCAACTGCTGTCTTGGAGGAGGCCAGGATGAGGCCGTGGCCACCCTGTCTGAGGGCGTTCAGCGCCGGGCGGGCAGGCGACCAGTCATAAGTCTCGTGGTCGAGCAGCGTGCCATCAAGATCGCTTACGACCAGCAAACCGTTGCATGTGCCCCGTACGTTGTTCACCGGTTGGAGATCCATCGGGTCTGATAGGGATCGAAGGCGATGGGCGGGCCATCATGGGTGATCGCTTCGCCGGATATCAGGTCCTGCCAGCGATCGCCGCCGATCAGGTTGAGTGACAGGGGATCGATTTCTCGCTGATCGCCAGTGAGATTGGAGATTGCAAAAATGCTTTGTGCACGGTCGAGGCTCTGGCGCCAGAAGCCGAAAAAGGCTTCGCCGAGTTGCAGGGTGAACTGCGTGGCATTGGGGTGAAAGGCTGGCTGCTTGCCCCGGATGGCCAGCAGGCTGCGGATGGCTGAGTAGGCATGCGCTGTCGCGCTGGTGGGGTCTTCCAGCGTCTGGCGCAGTTGCGGGTATTCCAGCCGCTTGCGGTTGATGGCTCGGTTGTAGCCGAGGCGCTCGACGCCTTCCTGATCGTTGGCGCTGGCAAGCAGGGCGTGAATGTAGATGGCCGGAATGCCCTCCAGCCCCATGACGATCGTCTGGCTGCAAAGAAAACGCTCCATCTGCAGACCATCTTCCCCGGTACAGGTGCCCTTGAAGGCGTCAAACAGCGAGGTATTGAGCTCGTAGGGCCGTTCGCCGCCGCCCGGAAGGCTGCGCATGGAAACGCGCCCGCCAAAGCCGCATACTGTTTCGATCACCGCGTCGAGTTCTTCTTCCGGCACGAGACCTTCTGCCGGACGCAGACCGATGCCGTCGTGCGAAGCGGTGAAATTGAAATAGGAACAGCCGAGCTGGGCAGGCGGCATCGCCATCTGCCAGGCATTGAGATATTTCGACGTCCCGGTGAGAAGCGCGTGCAGCAGCAGGGGCGGTAGCGAGAAATTGTAAACGAGATGGGCCTCGTTGCGGTTGCCGAAATAGCTCAGATTCTCTGCATTGGGCACATTCGTTTCGGTGATGATGATCAGTTGTTCGGGATGAAAATCGGCGAGCAGGCGCATCAGTCGGATGATTTCATGGGTCTGACGGAGATGAATGCTTGGCGTGCCGGGCTCCTTCCACAGAAAGGCCACGGCATCGAGGCGGAAGGTTCTCACACCATGCTCGATGTGTTCACGCATGATGTCGAGGAATTCCATCAGCACGGCTGGATTGGAAAAGTCGAAATCCACCTGATCGTGGCTGAAGGTACACCAGACATGGCGCGTGCCGTTGGCGGTCTCGACCTCGCGCAGCAGCGGATGGGTGCGTGGCCGGACCACTGCCGAGAGATCGTCTTCGGGCGAAGCCTCGAAGAAATAGCGATCATAGGGTTCGTGGCCCTGTAGGTATTCGTTGAACATCTTGCTCTGGCTCGAACAATGGTTGAGTACCAGATCCGACATCAACCGGAATTCGTCGCTGATACGTTCGATGTCTTCCCAGCTTCCCAGTGCGCTGTTGACTTCCCGGTAGTCGGTGACGGCGAAACCGTCATCGGAGGTGAAAGGGAAAAACGGAAGGATGTGAATGCCGCTGAAGACGCCGCTCAGATAATGGTGAGCGAAATCCCGCAGAAGATCGAGCGGCTTGTGTTCGCCGTCGGCAATCGAATTGCCATAGGTGATGAGATAATTGTCGCTCTCACGCCACAGGCTGTTGCCCGGCATGCGCCGGCGTTTTCGCAGTTGGGTCTTGCCAAAAAAAGCCGTGATGGCCTGGCGGGCGAGGCGGATGGCGTCGTGACCGGGATAGAGGGAAGAAAGCAGTTGCTGGAGCCCACTGTCCAGCCGGTCGGGGATCATCGCCTAACTCTTTTCCAACAGGTCAGCCGCCTGAAACGGCCATGCTGCAACGCAGCATAAGAGAGTTTGGCGCGTCATGACAAGATGGTGACGCCTGTTTTGCGCAGGACAAAACAGCGGAACGCCGGCTCTGCCGTCTCAGGAGGCCAGCCCGCGTTCCTTCAGCGCCTCGGTGATTTCGTCGAGGATTGCCGGGTCGTCAATGGTTGCCGGCATTTTCCATTCCATGCCGTCGGCGATTTTCTGCATGGTGGCACGCAATATCTTGCCCGAGCGTGTCTTGGGCAGGCGCGGCACCATGATCGCGGTCTTGAAGGCGGCGACAGGGCCGATCTTCTCGCGCACCAGAGTGACGATTTCCTTTTCAATCTCTTCGGGCGAGCGGTCGACACCGGCATTGAGAATGCAGAAGCCGACCGGCATCTGCCCTTTCAACTTGTCGGCAACGCCGATCACGGCGCATTCGGCGACGTCTTTGTGGGCGGCGATGACTTCTTCCATGCCACCGGTCGAAAGACGATGACCGGCGACGTTGATGATGTCGTCGGTGCGCGCCATGATGAAGAGATAGCCGTCCTCATCGATGATGCCGGCGTCGGCTGTCTTGTAATAGCCGGGGAACTCTTCGAGATAGGCTTCGCGGAACCGCTTGTCGGCATTCCACAATGTCGGCAGGCATCCCGGCGGAAGCGGCAGCTTGACGACGACATTGCCCAGTTCGCCGCTGTTCATGGGATGACCGGCATCGTCCAGCACCTGGATGTCGTAGCCCGGCATGGCGACGGTGGGCGAACCGTATTTGACCGGCAATGCGCCGAGGCCGACGGGATTGCCGGCAATCGTCCAGCCGGTTTCGGTCTGCCACCAATGGTC
>JAGRLQ010000248.1 GCA_020441735.1 Nitratireductor sp. | reverse complement strand
TCGTCTTGCCGGAACCGGACGGGCCTAACATCGTCAGGAATTCACCAGGCGCGATATCCAGATTGAGGTCTTTTACAACGAGATTTTCACCATCGTAACTCTTCTGTACTTTTTCAAAGCGTACAGCCGCGCCTTTGCTGGAACTCATATAGTCCTTCCCTCCTGTCTGCATCGGAGACCGCAGCTTGCCCTCCCGCGGTTACTTCCGTGCAGTAATATCACTCACAACCATATACGGTTGTGCAGCAGATTCAACCGCAGCCCGGCCAAGTCGCCTCACGGTGGTTGCCGGACGGCTTGCAATACAACCTGCAGCGCATAAAAAATCGCCATTGCGGCATCAAGCACTGTTCTCAATGAGGCATATCAATGTCTGAGAGAGACATGCGCACAGATTGAGGGCAGCGCATCAGTAATTTTTTTGCAGAAAATTTTTTTGACCTACCGCGCCCGGGTTGATCCCAGATCGGCAAAATCGAAAATCCGGCTATCCAGCAGATGGGACGGGCGGACATTGGCAAGCGCCCGGATCATCGTATCCTTGCGGCCCGGCATCCGCCTTTCGATATCCTCCAGCATCGCCTTCATCGCATTGCGCTGCAGTCCGTCCTGGCTGCCGCACAGGTCACAGGGAATGATGGGAAATGCCATGTGGCGGGCAAAAGACGCAAGGTCCGCTTCGGCGGCAAAGGCAAGCGGCCGCAGCACCAGCGTTTCGCCCTCGTCGTTGATGAGCTTGGGTGGCATGGCAGCAAGCCGGCCGCCATGAAACAGGTTCATGAAGAAGGTTTCGAGAATGTCCTCGCGGTGATGGCCAAGCACCAGCGCATCGCAGCCCTCCTCCTTGGCAATCCGGTAGAGATTGCCGCGCCTCAGTCGCGAACACAGTGCACAATAGGTTGCCCCCTCCGGCACCTTGTCGGTGACGATCGAATAGGTGTCCTGGTATTCGATACGGTGGGCAACGCCAATCCGCGCCAGATAGTCCGGCAACACATGCTTGGGAAAGTTCGGCTGTCCCTGATCGAGATTGCAGGCAATGAGATCGACATCCAGCAGCCCGCGCCATTGCAGATCAATCAGCACGGCCAGAAGACCGTAGCTGTCCTTGCCGCCGGAGAGTCCGATCAGCCAGCGCGGGCGCGCTCCCTTTCCGGTCTGCGCACGCTCAAGCATGTTGAAGCTCTCGATAGCCTCGCGCGCCTGCCGCACCAGCCGTTTCCGCAGCTTCTTGAACTCGACCGAAGAAGGCGCATCGGCAAACAGCGGATGCGCCGTTTCCAGTATCGCATCAGGGTGTGTGGGAGTCTGATCGTTCATGTTCGCGGTCTTATCCCATCAGGGTCGGTTTTCATACCACCAAGAAAAACGCCCGGCCAAAAGACCGGGCGTTCCACAGAACTGTTTTCGGCGCAGATAATCAGCGCGAATAGAATTCGACGACCAGGTTCGGTTCCATGTGAACCGGATAGGGAACGTCGGAGAGTTCCGGCACGCGAACATATTTGGCCGTCATCTTGGAATGATCGGCTTCAACATATTCAGGTACATCGCGTTCGGCGAGTTGGCTTGCTTCCAGCACCAGGGCGAGCTGGCGCGACTTTTCACGCACTTCGATCACATCGCCTGCCTTGCAGCGGTAGGACGGAATGTTCACGCGCTGGCCGTTGACCTTGATGTGGCCGTGGTTGATGAACTGGCGGGCGGCAAAAACGGTCGGCACGAACTTGGCGCGATAGACCAATGCGTCGAGACGGCTTTCCAGCAGGCCGATCAGCTTCTCACCGGTATCGCCGCGCAGCCTGGTGGCTTCGGCATAAATGCGGCGGAACTGCTTTTCGGTGATGTTGCCGTAATAGCCTTTCAGCTTCTGCTTGGCGCGAAGCTGGACACCGAAGTCGGACAGTTTGCTCTTGCGGCGCTGACCATGCAGGCCGGGGCCGTATTCACGGCGGTTGACCGGGGACTTCGGACGGCCCCAGATGTTTTAGCCCATGCGGCGGTCGAGTTTGTACTTGGCGGATCCGCGCTTGCCA
>JAGRLQ010000025.1 GCA_020441735.1 Nitratireductor sp. | reverse complement strand
TGCTGCATTTCCTCGATGGATTCTTCCCGCTCTTTCTTTGCGAGCTTCGCATAGCCCCAGTCATCGAGCAGCCGGTAGTGAAGCCAATACTGATTGACCGCTCCCAGTTCCAGAAACAGTGCCTCGTTCAAACGCTCGATTACCTTCTTGTCGCCCTTCATTCGTCAGCCTTTCATTACGATTGACCTCATCCGATGGCAGCTATCCAAGGAATGTTCAAGCTGCCTGCCGGGATTTGGACTGACGGGCAAGCGAGCGCATCCGCTGGGTATCTTCATGTGCCTTGCGAATCTTCTCGGTCAGGAAAATGATATCGGTCTCCGGTGTCTGCTTCGCCCGGTGATAATCGGACGCTACACGGATGATGACATCGATGACATTGGGAAAACAGCCGCAGCATTTCCCGCGTTTTTTCATGGCGTGATAGACCTTGCCGGGTGTGATCAGCTGCCACTCATCCTGATCGAGGAAGCCGGTAACGACTTCCTCGATTTCGCCAAGTGTTATGAAATTGCAGCTACAGACAATCACGGCAGGACCCCATCCGATCATTGGAAAACAGCGTTCGGGTTGTCGAGACTGTCGGAACCTTCCAGTTCGATCGTGCCGAGATCAAGTGCCGCAATGGCGCGTTCGATCGATTTGGTCTGCTTTACGAGACCGTCGATCGCCGCCTGAACCACGGCGTTTCCTTCATCGTTTCCACTGGCAATCATCTGGTCATAGGCTTCGGTCGTTTCCGCTCGCTTTGCCATTGCCTCCATCGAAGTGATGGTCGCATCCAGATCGGCCTTCAGTTCGCCGTCGATTGCCGCATCCTTCCCGGCAACCAGGTCCGACAGGGACGGCCCGGAAAGCGTGCTGCCATCCACCCTGGTGTAATTGCCGAGATAGACGTTGCGGATACCGACCGCATCATAGAGATGCGAGTTGTGCGTGTNNAAGCAGTCATGCTCTTCCTCGGGGTCTCCCAAAAGCAGGCCAAGCTTCATGCGCTCACCTGCGAGTTCGCCATAGGAAAGCGAACCCATGCCGGTCAGCATGGCGGTCAGGCCACCGGCGGGGCCGGCTTCTTCCAGCGCCTTGCGGGCAGCGCCGCCAGCCTGCCAGTTCGCTGCCATCTCCTCAAGGTCTGCAACCAGCAGGTCGGAAGCAGCCGAGAGATACTCTCTGCGGCGCTCACAATTGCCGTTGCTGCAGGCTTCAAGGCTGAAATCCGTTGCGGGTCGGTTACCGGAACCGGCATCCGTACCGTTCAGATCCTGCCCCCACAGCAGGAACTCGATGGCATGATAACCAGAGGCCACATTGGCCTCGATCCCGCCGGCTTCCTGCAACGTGCCTGAAATGAACTCCGGCGTGATTTTCGAGGCATCCACTTCCTCGCCATTGATGTTGATCTTCATGTTGGCGATCACATTGGCGGTGTAGAGCGCATTCTCGTCGCTCTCCGAGCCGTAGTAATCGGCATCGACATAGTCGATCAGGCCTTCATCCAGCGGCCAGGCGTTTACGCGGCCTTCCCAGTCATCGACGATCGCATTGCCGAAGCGATAGACCTCGGTTTGCTGATAGGGAACGCGCGAGGCGAGCCAGGCTTCTTTCGCCGCCTTGAGTGTCTCATCAGACGGGGCGGCAAGAAACGCATCGATTGCCGCGCCCAATGCCTTCGCCGTTGTCAGCGAATCTGAATACTTGGCTTCCGCCAGATCGGCATAATGCTTGATGACAGCTTCAGGCGTTGTGTCAGCCAGCGCATGGCTGGCAGACACGCATAGCGTGGTAGCCAGCAATGCTGCCTTGGTGGATTTCGGTAGGGTCATGCTTGTCTCCCGGATTTCAGTGAAGGGTGGTATTGGCGTTTGGTTGTGCCGATTGAAGTTCGATGTCGCGAATGGCTGCCGCCGGCACCGGCAGCAGCACCCGGTCGGCATGTTTCAAAGAAAAGGCATAGGTTCCGCTGGCCGCCATGACCTGACCGCACTTCGCAGCGCAGGAAAGCCCGGTGGCGCTCTGCCAGGCAGCATCCTCGTCACCATGCTGAAGGCCTGCGATCAGTCCCAGGATCAGGCATTCGTCCCGGCACAGATGCCCGGTGTCCGGCTTGTGAAACCGAAGCGGGCAGGTAGCGCAGACGCCGAGCGTACGAACCAGTTCCTGCAGGCCGTCCAGCGCAATGCGGGCGGCTTCAGACCCCAGACTGCGCGCATGGGCATTCCAGGCCTGCTCCCAATGAGCTGCATCTCTCTCGACCAGCCCCAGGATCCAGCTGCGATAGCCGTTGACGACCAGATTTTCCGGCTCCCGGCGCAGATAACGCACCGCTGGACACGCATCGGCATCCTTTGGATCATCATCGTCGAAGAACATGCGCATGGCGGGTTGTCCGGTTTAAAGTTCACTCCTCCGGTAATAAATTTGAAAAACAGAGTCAAATAGTATAGTTTAGAACGAGTCTAAGGTAACAACGGAGTAACCCAGTGAAGCTCACCAGCCAGACCAGCTATGCCATCCGCATGCTCATGTACTGTCACTCCAAGGGAGAGCTGGCGACGGTGAAGGAGGTGGCGAAGTTCTACGGCCTGCCCGAGCGCTTTCTGTTCAAGATCCTGCTCAACCTCAGCGCCACCGGTTACATGGAAACCGTGCGCGGCCGCCATGGCGGTATCCGCTTGGCAAAACCTGCAGAGCAAATCCGGCTGGGCGATGTGATCAGGGACATCGAGGAGAATTTCGAGCTTGCCGAATGCTTTCAGGCCGAAGGCAGCGACTGCCCGCTGGTAACCTCCTGCGGCATGAATGAGGCACTCAACCGGGCGCTGCTCGGCTTCTTTGACATCCTGAACGAATACACCATCGCAGACCTTGCCCGTAACAACCACAACATCAACGTGCTGATGCAGTTGAACAAGGCAAAGTCGCTTCCACTGAACAGCTGACCCAGCAACCGAAGCGTCTGCCGTGAAGGTTTCAAAGCCGGTTTCAGCTTGAGCCTGCCGCGTGAAACGTGCAAACCATTGAACAGCCGCCGAAGGGCAAAGTTCAATGGGGGACAGCGCCATGCCCGACAAACAGGATAGCCAGGCAAGGCGTCTCGACGACGCCGCCCGGGCCGCATGGCTTTATTATATCGCCGGCAACACGCAGGACGAGATTGCGGCAAAACTCGGCGTCTCGCGCCAGTCGGCGCAGCGGCTGGTCTCGCTCGCAGTTTCCTCCGGTATCGTCAAATTCCGCATCGACCATCCCATTGCCAATTGCCTGGAACTCGCCCGCCAGATACGCGAGCACTACGGCTTGCGATATTGCGAAATCTCTCCCTCTGACTGGGACAGCGACTCCGGCACGCTTGGCATTGCCCAGCTTGCCGCCGCCAAGATGGAAAAATGGCTGCGCAGGGAAGAGCCTGTCGTCATGGCAATTGGTACCGGGCGCACCCTGCGGGCTGCCGTCGAGCAGCTTAGTCCGATGGAAAGCCTCCAGCACAAGGTGGTCTCGTTAACCGGAAACATCTCGCCGGACGGTTCAGCCGCGTATTACAACGTGATCTTCACCCTTTCCGACATCGTCAACGTGCGATCCTTTCCCATGCCTCTGCCGGTGCTTGCGAGTTCTGCCGGCGAGCGGGAAATGCTGCATGCACAGGCAATGATCCGGCCGACCCTGGAACTCGCCTCCAGAGCTGAAGTCACCTTCGTCGGTGTCGGTGAATTGAACAACACCGCCCCTCTGGTCGTCGACGGGTTTATCGGACAGGAAGAACTGACCCGGCTGCGCGAAGCCGGCGCCATCGGCGAAATCATCGGTTGGGCCTATGATGCGCAAGGCCGGATTCTTCCTGGCCTGACCAATGAGCGGGTTGCCAGTGCGCCCCTGCCCTCCACTGAAACAAGCCTGGTGATCGCCATCGCCAAGGGAAAGAACAAGCAGGCCGCCATTCGCGGCGCGCTGGCCGGAAAACTGGTCAACGGCCTTATCACCGATGAGCAGACCGCCAAGGCGCTTCTCGGCTGATCTCAATCGTCGGGGATTTCGCGATTTTCCTCGCATCCTGTGCATGAGTCGATTTTCCGCCTTGACATTTCAATCGTTTTAATGAGTAATTGCCCATGAGCAAAGCATATGCTCATGGAAATCCTTTGGGAGGAAAACATGAAATTGAAGAGCCTATTACTGGGCGCGACCGTGCTCGCCGGTACGGCATTTGGCGTTAACGCTGAAACACTCACCATCGCCACCGTGAACAATGGCGACATGATTCGCATGCAGGGCCTGACCGAAGACTTCACCACCAAGACCGGTCATCAGGTCGAGTGGGTCACGCTGGAAGAAAACGTGTTGCGCCAGCGCGTCACCACCGACATCTCTACCAAGGGTGGCGCCTTCGACATCATGACCATCGGCATGTACGAAACGCCGATCTGGGGCAAGAACGGCTGGCTCATACCCCTGGATGACCTTTCCGCGGACTACAATGTCGACGACATCCTGCCCGCCATGCGTGGCGGCCTGTCGGTCGATGGCACCATGTATGCGGCGCCCTTCTACGGCGAGTCGTCGATGATCATGTACCGCACCGACCTGATGGAGAAGGCCGGTATGGAAATGCCCGAAGCACCGACCTGGGAGTTCATCCGACAGGCTGCTGCTGCGATGACCGATCGCGACAACGAAATCAACGGCATTTGCCTGCGCGGCAAGGCCGGTTGGGGTGAAGGCGGTGCATTCATCACCGCAATGTCGAACTCCTTTGGCGCCCGCTGGTTCGATGAGGACTGGAACGCCCAGTTCGACACCAAGCCCTGGGCAGACACGCTCAACTTCTTTGTCGGCATGATGAACGAGTCCGGTCCGGTCGGTTATGCGACCAACGGCTTCAACGAAAACCTG
>JAGRLQ010000247.1:368-7935 GCA_020441735.1 Nitratireductor sp. | reverse complement strand
GAGCCGGTTTCCCGGCGGCCCGATGAAGGTAACCCATGCAGATCATAACAAAAACGGACGATCTCCGTTCCGCCTGCCAGCACCTCTCCAAAGCAAAATTCGTCACCGTCGACACAGAGTTCATCCGCGAGTCCACCTTCTGGCCGGAGCTCTGCCTGATCCAGTGCGCAACGCCGAAGGACAATGGCGGCGAAGGCTACATCATCGATCCGCTGGCCAGCGGCATCGACCTTGCCCCCTTCTTCGAGCTGATGGCCGACGACACTGTCGAAAAGGTCTTTCACGCCGCCCGCCAGGACATCGAGATCATCTACAAGCTGGGCAATCTGATCCCCCATCCGGTGTTCGATACCCAGGTTGCCGCCATGGTTTGCGGCTATGGCGACAGCATTTCCTACGACCAGCTGGTCTTCAAGGTCACCGGCACCAGGGTCGACAAGTCCTCGCGCTTTACCGACTGGCGCAGGCGGCCGCTCACCGACAAGCAGCTCGACTACGCCATTGCCGACGTCACTCATCTGCGCACCGTCTATCAGAAGCTGAAGGCCAATCTGGAGGAACAGGGGCGCGCCAATTGGGTGAGCGAGGAAATGGATGTTCTGATCTCGCCCGAAACTTACGAGATGCTGCCGGAAAACGCCTGGAAGCGGCTGAAGCTGCGGGTGCGCAAGCCGCGCGAACTCCTGATGCTGAAGGAACTGGCACGCTGGCGCGAGGAGCAGGCCCAGCATCACAACCTGCCGCGCGGGCGGGTGGTTAAGGATGAGGCGATCTACGAAATCGCCGGCAATCCGCCTGCTTCCTGTGCCGATCTCGATCGTTATCGCGGGCTTTCGCGCGGCTTTGACAAGAACCGCTGGGGCGGGCCGATCGTCGAGCTTTCCAAGCAGGTGCTGGACGTTCCCAAGGAGCAGTTGCCGAAACTACCGCGGCCCAAGAATGCGCCGGAAGGCTGCACGGCGGCAACAGAGATGCTGAAGCTGCTGCTGAAACTGACGGCGGAAAAGGAAGGCGTGGCGGCGAAGATCATCGCCACGGTGGACGATCTGGAGAAGATCGCCGCCGATGACGATGCCGATGTGCTGGCATTGAAAGGCTGGCGGCGCGACGTTTTCGGCGTACAGGCGCTGAAGCTCAAGCACGGCAAGCTGGCGATTTCCTATCGCGACCGCAACATCGTCATGGTCGATTTGGAAAAGGCGCAAGACCTCAAGATGGCTGCCGAGTAACGGCGTTCAGCCCTCGACAATCACATTGACATTGAGCCCCAGTTCGGCGCCCAGCTGGCGGACGCGTTCCTCCGGGCGTTCACCGTCGAGGTCTGCAAGCTCGGGTGGGATCCGCAATTCGACATCCGAGGGGCCGGTCTTGGCGAAACCGATCATCGGCAGCACGCCGGGGGTCGAGGCCGACAGCAGGTAGAGCACGCGGAAGAAGGCGGCGAGGATGCGGGCGCGCCGCCTCGAACCCTCGCTTGCCAGCACCGCCACCTCCGGCTCGCCGGCCTTCTGCGAAAGTCCCTGATAGCGATGGTAGGCGGCGATGGCGAGATAGGCGCGACCCTCATGAGAGATGCCGACAAAGCCGGCATTGGCGATTACCTCAAGCGCCTGGCGGGCGCGGAAATCGGGATGGGCGCGCCAGCCGATATCGGCCAGATAGCAGGATGCCGTGCGGTGGCGGCGGTCGTCCTCGGTTTCCTCGATACCCAGTTCGCCAATGGCGCGGCCGGTCCATTCCGCCAGTTCCATGCAGTGGTCGGGAGCCCGGGCGCGCAGGATGGAAAGGTCGCGTGCTGCCGTCAGCAGCGAGTCCTTTTCACGCTCCTTCTGGGGAAGCCTGGAGTACAGAAACCCTTCCCGCACACCGAGCGAGGAAATGGCAATGGTGTCGGGCGCGTAGGCCTTGATGATTTCGCCCATCACCGCAGCACCATAGGGCAGCAATTCTCGCCGGTTCTTGGAAACCGCCTCGATGCCGCGAATATCGGAGAGCTGGCGGGCGGCCACCTTGGAGCAGAAGCGCAGCATGCGGTCGGCGGGAACCTCGTATTCGTGCACCGCCGGCAGGGGATGATCGTAATAGGAAAGATGCAGCCTGCCGAGCGAGCGCCAGGTGCCGCCCACCGCATAGAAGGTCTTGTTGCTGTTGTCCCAGGTTACCGTGCTTTCGGACAATGCCTTGCGGGCGATCTTGGCTGCCTTTGAAAGGGATTCGCCTGCCATTTCACGCAGGCGCAGGCCGCCGAGCGGCAAGGTGATGCCACTGCCCTTCCTGGCATTGACATTGACCAGTTCCAGTGAGCCGCCGCCCAGGTCACCAACAATACCGGAGGGCTTGTGAAAACCGGCATGAATGCCAAGCGCTGCATAATGGGCCTCCATCGCGCCGGTCAGCACCTCGACGTGGCATTCCATCAGTTCCTCGACCCGGGCTATGAATTGCGGACCGTTTTCAGCCTCCCTTGCGGCAGCGGTTGCCAGCACATGCACATCGCCCACCCCGGTCTGGTGCTGCAGCTGCTTGAAACGGCGAAGCGCACGGATGGCACGCTCGACGGCAATCTCGTTGAGCTTGCCGCTGAGATGCAGGCCCTCACCCAGGCCGCAAAGGATCTTCTCGTTGAACAGCACGGAGGGCGAGCGGGTCTGGCCCTCATAGATGACCTGACGCACGGAGTTCGAGCCAAGGTCGATGACGGCTACCGGTTCGCGCTCCTTCAGCCGGCCCTGAGCCAGTTGAATTGCCTTGCGCTGGTTAGCGGAAAAACTGCTGTGCAAAGCTCTTCGGAGCATCATCTTTCAGAGAGTCTCCCCTGCCCGAGAGGCTTGGATTGGTCATGAAGTAACGCTGCGCGCTGAAGGTTTCGCTTTCCTCGCTCGGCGCGATGCGGCGCGACTTGCCTTCCGACGTGATTTCCCAGCTTTGCTCATTGTCCATCAGGTTGGCGACCATGATCTGGTCCAGCACCTGCTGATGGACGGTTTCGGTATCCAGCCTGACCATAACTTCGACCCTGCGGTCAAGGTTGCGCGGCATCAGATCGGCGGAACCCACATAAACCAGCGCTTCCTCCGAAGGCAGTCCTGCGCCATTGCCGAAGCACAGAATGCGGCTGTGCTCGAGAAAGCGCCCGACAATCGACTTGACGCGAATGTTGTCGGAAAGACCTGCCACCTGCGGACGCAGGCAGCAGATACCGCGCACCACGAGGTCGATCTTTACGCCGGCCTGGGAAGCGCGATACAACGCATCGATGATCACCGGATCGACCAGCGAATTCATCTTCATCCAGATTTCGCCTCGGCGGCCCGCCTTCACATGGGCGATTTCCTGCTCGATATGCTCGAGAATGCGGTTCTTGAGGTGCTTGGGCGAGATCGCCAGATTATTCAACTCGGCAATCTCGGCATAGCCGGTCAGGTAGTTGAAGACCTGCGCCACATCGCGTGCAACCCGCGGATTGGCGGTAAAGTAGGACAGGTCGGTATAGATGCGCGCGGTGATCGGGTGATAATTGCCCGTGCCGATATGGACATAGGAAACCAGCCTGCCCTCCTCGCGGCGCACCACCTGGCTGAGCTTGGAATGGGTCTTCCAGTCGACAAAGCCGAAGACGACCTGCACGCCGGCGCGTTCCAGATCGCGAGCCCAGCGGATGTTGGCTTCCTCGTCGAAACGGGCCTTCAGCTCAATCAGCGCGGTAACCGACTTGCCCTGTTCGGCAGCTTCCACAAGGGCGGCGACGATCGGGGAATCGTTCGACGTGCGGTAAAGCGTCTGCTTGATGGCAACGACGCCCGGATCGTTGGCTGCCTGACGGATGAACTGCACCACCACGTCGAAGGATTCATAGGGGTGATGAATGATGATGTCCTTCTGGCGGATGGCGGCGAAACAGTCCCCGTTCATTTCACGAATACGCTCGGGGAAGCGCGGAATGTAGGGTTCGAATTTCAGCTGCGGCCGGTCGAGGGAGACGATCTCCGAAAGGTTGTGCAGCGCCAGCATGCCGTTGACCGTGGCGACATGGGTCAGTTCGGAAACGATTTCATCACTGATGAAATCGCGCAGGTTTTCTGGCGTGTCGGCATCGACCTCGAGGCGGATGACCGAACCCCGGCGGCGGCGCTTCAGTGCCGTTTCGAAGGTACGCACGATATCCTCGGCCTCTTCCTCAACCTCGATATCGGAATCGCGGATGACACGGAAATTGCCGGAGCCTATGACTTCGTAGCCGGGAAACAACTTGCCGATGAACAGCGAGATGACCTCCTCGATGGAAACGAAGATGGTCTTGTGGTCCTTGCGCGGCGGCAATTCGACGAAACGGCGGATGCCCGCGGGAAGGCGCAGCAGCGCCACCATGGCATCGCCATCACGGGTGCTCTTGAGGTCGTAGACCAGCGCGCTGCCGAGATTGGGGATGAACGGAAAGGGATGGGCCGGATCGATCGACAGCGGGGTGAGCACCGGAAAGACGTTGTCGAGAAAGTATTCTTCCAGCCAGGAAATGTCGGTCTTGCTGAGTTCGCGCGGATGGGCAACGATAATGCCTTCAGCTTCCAGTAGAGCGTCCAGACTGTTCCAGGCTTTCTGCTGATCGGCCTGCAGGCTGTTGAGCGCCTCGTCGACGGCAACGACCTGTTCGCGCGGCGTCAGCCCTTCCGGGGTCGTTGCCTCGATTCCCTGGCGAACCTGGCTGATCAGGCCGGCAACGCGCACCATCAGGAATTCGTCGAGGTTGTTGGCTGAAATCGACAGAAAGCGGACACGCTCAAGCAGAGGGTTGCGCGGATTTTCCGCCTCTTCGAGCACACGGCGGTTGAACTCCAGCCAGGAAAGCTCGCGGTTCATGAATCGCGACGGTTCGGAGAACCAGTCGCGCCCGCCCGATCGGGTGCCGGGCCGGGTACCGGACTGGGCGGCGTTCTGCTCGGAAATCATCTCGTGCTTGGTCATCTTGCCTATCAATACCAGTCTTTGGGAGGGACTCAACATGATATGCCCCCGTATTGCTGCATGCGTCTTTGCGCACATTGTAACGGATTTGCGTAGCGCCGGATTGTGACAAATTGGTAGCTGGCGGCTGCCGCGCTGCCGTTGATGCAGGGGCGCATATGGGGGCTCACGAAGGAGCGCGGGCGGCAGGGCATGACAGGGGGATCACCGGCATGGATCACTTGATGCCTGTTTCCATGGCAGCCAGCGCCTCGGCGGCAAGGCTGCGATTGATCTTGCGTCCGCGCGCCAGGGCTTCCCGGTCGAGCCAGGAAACCAGCCGGCCGGCAGCTTCCATCGAGCGTTCCATGCGGGCGACGAGATAGGAAACGGTCTGCGCAGAAACCTCCAGCTGGCGGTCGGCAAAGAGCTTGACGATGATCGCCGAGAGCAGTTCGTCATCGGGTTCGCTCAACTCGACAAGGTGGGCAAGCCTGAGCCGCGACTGCAGATCCTTCAATTCCACCATCCAGGCCGACGGGAAGCTGCGGCTGGTGATGAGAAGATAATGCCCGGCAGCAAGCAACTGGTTGAAGGTGTGAAACAGCGCCTCTTCATCAAGCGTGTCCGGTGCAGCGTCCTCGATCACCAAATTGCCCTGGGCAGCGATCCCCGGGTGCTCGGCAAGTTCTGCTGCCGGCAGGATGACGGCATCGGCTTCTCCTGCCCAGATCGCGGCGAGATGGGATTTTCCGGACCCGACGGGTCCCGCCAGCACCACGGCATTTGCCGGCCAGTCCGGCCAGTCATCGATCAAGTCAACCGCCAGCCGGTTGGAGGCGCTCTCCAGCAGGTCGTCGCGGCTGATGGCGCGTTCGACCGGCAGTTCGAGCGCCAGTTGCGCCGGCTTGCCGTGCTTTTTCGAACCGCTATCGGGCTGTTGAGGAGACGTTTCCGGTTTGGCCATGGCTGCTCGCAAGGCTCAGCTCTTGGGCTGACTGCGGCGCTTGTTGCGGGCAGCGCGGCTGGTTGCAGGCGGCGCCAGCAGGGCTTCATCCACGCCGTCGGCACCTTCGGTATAAAGTTCGCTTTCCTTGTAGCGTTTCAGGGCGAAGCGCACGACGACGCCCACGGCGGCGGCAGCGGGAACCGCAATCAGCATGCCGACGAAACCGAACAGCGAACCAAAGGCAAACAGCGCGAACATCAACCAGACCGGATGCAGGCCAACGCTGTCGCCGACCATCTTGGGCTGCAGGATGTTGCCCTCCAGGAACTGGCCGAGGGCGAAAATTCCTGCGATCAGCGCGATGGAGAAATAGTCCGGCCAGAACTGGACCAGGGCCACGCTCATGGACAGCACCAGACCGGTCAGCGAGCCGACATAGGGGATAAAGGATATCAGGCCCGAGATCAGCCCGATCAGCAGGCCGAAATTGAGGCCGGCAATGGTCAGCGAGATGCCGTAGAACAGGCCGAGCACCAGGCAGAGCGAACCCTGGCCGCGGATGAAACCGGCAACGGCGACGTCGATGTCGTGGAAGAGTTCGCGCACGGTCTTGCGGTTGCGCGGCGGCACCCAGCTGTCGACCTTGGCGACCATGCGGTCCCAATCATAGAGCATGTAAAAGGCGACGACCGGGGTGACGACCAGCAGCGAGACGATGTTGATCAGCGATTTTCCCGAGGCCCAGACCTGTTGCAGGATTGTGGAGACAAACCCCGCGCCCTGCTGCAGCAAGGCGTTGATGTTGTCCTGAAGCGTCTTGCCATCGATGCCAAAGCGGTCGCGAAGCCATTTGTTCTCTGTAGAGGCAATGAGCTCCTGCAGCCGGTTCACCAGGTCAGGCAGCCGCTCCATGAAACCGGTCAACTGGTTTACCAGGACCGGGATCAGAATCGCCATGGACAGGATGAACAGGACGAGCAGCAGCAGGGTGATCAGCACCGTCGACCACATGCGCGAAATGCCGTGGCTTTCGAAGTAATCGGCAACGGGATCGAGAAAATAGGCCAGCGCCATGCCGGCAATGAAGGGCAACAGGATGTCGTCGAACAGCCAAAGGAACGCCAGGAAGGCAGCAAGGGCTGCCGACCAGAACAGCGCCTGTTTGCGCACATGCATGACGGTTTGCTGTTTCATGGTGCCTGGTTCCCCGGTCCTGTGCCGGAATTATGTGACCTCCCGCTATGTAAATGGCGGGAAAGACCGGCGCAAGGCTGGGAAATGCCTTGCCGACCTTCCGCAGTCGGGAAGTTTTCCATTTCCACACTATCAACAGGCTGCGGCGTGCAAAATGCTTGCAGTTTTATCCGCCATGCCGCAAACCCGCCGCAGGGCATTTCAGGCTTCAACGGACATGACGCGCACCCATGAGCAGCGGTTCTCCCAAAGAAACTTCCGTCTCTTCCGCCGAACACAACCGGCAGGGCATGACCTATGCTGAGGCCGGTGTCGATATCGATGCCGGCAATGAACTGGTCGCTCGCATCAAGCCTGCGGTCAAATCCACCCTTCGGTCAGGGGCTGATGGCGAAATCGGCGGCTTCGGCGGTTTATTCGACCTCAAGGCGGCAGGCTTTAAGGATCCCGTGCTGGTTGCCGCCAATGACGGCGTCGGCACCA
>JAGRLQ010000247.1:0-283 GCA_020441735.1 Nitratireductor sp. | reverse complement strand
GGCGCCGAGCCGCTGTTCTTTCTCGACTATTTTGCCACCGGTGCGCTTGATGTCGAAGCCGCCGCCCAGGTGATCGAAGGCATTGCCGAGGGCTGCCGCATCGCCAATTGCGCGCTGATCGGCGGGGAGACGGCGGAAATGCCCGGCATGTATGCGTCAGGCGACTATGATCTCGCCGGTTTTGCCGTGGGCGCTGCCGAGCGCGGCACGCTGCTGCCTTCCGCAGCGTTGGAAGAAGGCGACATCCTGCTGGGGCTTGCCTCCTCCGGCGTTCATTCCAACG
>JAGRLQ010000246.1 GCA_020441735.1 Nitratireductor sp. | reverse complement strand
TGGAACTTACCGATGACGTCGCCGACGATGCGGGCGCATTTCTTGTAGCCGGTATTGGGATCGAGCTTGAGCACGCGCATGGCATGAAGGATGCGGCGGTGAACGGGCTTCAGCCCGTCGCGTACATCGGGCAGCGCACGGCCCATGATCGTCGAGAGCGCATAGGCCAGATAGCGCTCTTCCAGCGCCTTCTTCAGATCGATGATTTCAATGTCGTCGCCCCCGCTGCCATTGCCATCGCCGCCGGGGGGAGAAATCAGGTCTTTTCCCATATCCGCACCCTTTTGGCGGGGTTAGCGAAATGGTTGATTCGTTGCAAGGGGGCATCGGGGCGGATTGGAGCGTTTTGTTTCACCGTTTCTTCACAGGGCACCGCTAGCAAGGTCTGCTTCTCGACATATTTTCCGGTCAAGGATTGAAACAGTCGGGGCAAGAGAGGAGTTCAACATGTCCGCTATCGTTTCTTCGCGCCCTGCCCTCCGTCCCGCCCCTCGCCCTGCTTTGGCGGCCAGCGCAATCGTCCGGTATTCGGCTGCAAGCCTGCTGCTTGGCACCAGCCTGTTGGCGTCCAGCCCGGCGATGGCGCTTGATGCCACCGATTTCTTCAGGGGATTGCAGGCGGAAGCCGAAAAGAACGGCAATTCGCTGACCTGGCAAAGCCTTGAAGCGACCGGCGACGATGGCGCAAGGGCGCTCGATCTCGTGCTGGAAAACGGCAAGACCGGCGAGCGCATGACCATCAGGGAAATGATGCTCTCCGGCACCGTGGTGATCGGTGAGGACGGCTTTTCGTTTGCCACCATGGAAGCGGTCGAACTCGCGCTGCAGGTAAAAGGCAAAGATGGTGAAAAGGACCGGGGTCCCTCGACACTCACCATCGACCGGCTGTCGGCCAAGGATTTCAACTTCCCGCCGATGGAAGACCGCGAACGCCCGTTCTGGCCCTTTGACATGGCTTCCGGCGAAGCAACGGGCGTGCGTGTTGTTGCAAGCGGCAGGCAGAATATTGCGCTCAACCTGCCCTCGGTACGGATTTCCGGCCTCAGGCATCAGGGCGGCAACCGCAACTTCACGCTGGACAGCTTTTCCAGCGATGCGGCTACCGGTTCCGTCGCCGAGAACGATAAGGGCGGCACGTTCCATTTAGGCGGGATGTCCGTCGAGGGTTTTTCCCTGTTCGGCGAGACCGGCTACAGAGCCGCCAGTGGCACGTTCGGCGGCCTGCGTATCGGCGGCACGGATGAGAAGGGCCGAGATTTCAAGGTCGATGTGGGAGACATTGCCGTCAGCAACCTGTTCAGTCCCGACTTTGCCGAAGGAAGCAGCATTTCCTTCCCCGAGGATGAGATGACCGCCACCATGGGTAGCGTCACCTTCTCGCTCGACGGCACGGAACTGGCGCGGCTGGCAGGCGGCGAATCCTCGGCGCGCTTTGACGCCGAAACGAAGGAGTATAGGGCGACCGGCACGTTCCGGGATCTGTATCTTGCCGTTTCGGAGTTCCCCGTAGAACCGGGCAAGGAACAGGGCCGCAAGCAGTTCGAGGCGCTGGGCTATGATTCCATCAACATGGATATCGGCATTGAAGCGGGATGGAACGTCGAAAGTGGCGACCTGACGCTATCCAGCTACCGCTTTGCCGCCGACGAGATGATGGTGCTCGATCTCGGCATTTCGCTCGCCGGCTACACGATGGATTTTGCCCGCAACCTGCAGAAGATTTCGACCCGCATGAATTCGGCGATTGACGAGGAGACCCGCCAGGCGCTGAGCTTCCAGCTGCTGGCCGAAATGTCGGAACTGGAAGTGAAGGACATGCGCAT
>JAGRLQ010000024.1 GCA_020441735.1 Nitratireductor sp. | reverse complement strand
TCCCCTTACTGGAGATCTCGGCAAAACCGCCTGCACCGTCGACAGCCGTGGCAATGATATCGCCAGCGAAAGTTGTCGTATCATCCGACCAGACGATCACCTCGCCCGCATCGCCGCTTTCGGTCGCGCTGGCATTGAGAACCGCGCCGGTTTCAACCGTGACGATCTGCGCGTTTTCAGCGATATCAACCTCGTTGCCGGCATGATCGGCGCCGGAGCCCTGGTAACCGCCGCCAATGAACATGCGGCCGCCGCCAAGGGCGCCGGAAACGTCCAGCAGCGAGCCGGCCTCCACCGAAATCTCCGGTGCCTCGAAAATGATCTCACCGCCCGTGTCCCCACCGGCCTTCACCGTGCCGGCGTTGACGATCTTCTTCGTCGAGCGAACGACCACTTTCTTGCGCGCAACCACACGGCCGGTGTTTTTCACCTTGCCGCCGCCGGTCAGCAGGATGCGGCCACCCTTCTTCGAGACGCCATTGGCACGAACAACACCGGTATTGTTGATCGCCAGCGCGTACTCGTTACCGCCGGCAGCCCTGAGTTCTGCAGCAGCAGCTTCGACATGGCCGCGGTTGATGATCTTGCCCTTGCCGGCACGGATCGAAATCCGCCCGTCGCCGGAATCAACCGGCCGCAGCAGGATTTCCTCACCTGCCCCGAGGCCGACATAGCCGCCGTTCGATTCAATCCTGCCGGTCTCGCCGACTTCGATTTCACGCGACAGCAGGAAGATGTCGCCGCCGGTCACCGAGCGGATGGTGCCGTGAACGGTGATCCCGCCGCCGGCCTCAATCCCCTGGGTGAACAGCATGTCGCCGGCACCGAGGAAGTCCGCATTGGAAACATTCAGCGTCGAGGCAACGAAGCCGCCGGTATCCACCAGACCGCCCTGGCCGATCAGAATACCGTTCTCGTTGATCAGATAGACCTGGCCGTTGGATTCAAGCGTGCCGTAGATTTCAGAGATGTCGCCGCCGGTCACACGATTCAGGATGGCCGCATCATTTGCAATCTGGTTGATGGAGGTCGTTTCGCCTGCACCGATTGAAAACGAGTCCCAGTCAACCACCGACCGCATCGAGTCGTTCTGGATGATCACATGATCGCTGCCGGTGCCCGAGATCGTCACATCCCCGGCAATGACCGTAGGATCAAGCGGGTTGCCCAGTGCCGAAGAGGCTGCTGCAAGCGTACCTACAGAAACCGAAGCAAACAGAGTATCGCGCAATTTGCGATTGATGAACATCCTGTACCCCCAAGACTGGACGACAATTGCCGGTCCGGCCCCCCTGAACCAAAGGTTAAGAACCGGTTAACCGCTTGACTAACGCAAGGTCAGCAAGCGGGTAAACAACCGCGCAACAGGGTTTGCATCCCCTCTGTATAGAATATGACTCGTATCGCCGGATTTCGGGATTTATGCATTTTGGCAACACTTCTTCGGCCTACTCACCGGGCTTTGCGAGTCATGCCAGGTGTCGGCAATCTGACCAAAATGTGCATGGAAACCCGTATTTGGCAGCCGAATTCTCCTCGGGAATGCCGAATCGTGAGGTGTTCCGCAGCCATTGCTGCAACCCTCTTCAACAGCCCTCAAAACACCGTCCGCGACGCCGGAAATTACACTTTATAGGGGAGTAATTTTTGAAGTATTTCAATCTTTACGGGTGCGCTGTGGGCGTTTCGCATCCCGCTTTCCGGCAGGTGTCGGGATAGCCAAATACCCCTCCATGGCCAAGGGCGAAAACGACAGACCGGATATTGGGTGAAGCCTCGAACTATCTGTTCGACAGCAGGGATGGCCGGACGATGGCGCGCTCGTTTTCAATGATGAGCACGCCTTTCTGCTTCAGCAGTTTCAACCGCTCATTGAGATAGGGGCGGGTAATGTTGAGCAGGCTGGAAAACTCCTGCTGCTTGAGCTGCCACTCGATCTCAAAGTCCCCCTCGGGTGGCCTTTCGTGCATCTGCAAATAACAAGCCTCGAGCATTCGGATAACCCGCAGGTCGATGTCGGAAACCCTCAACGCCGAAGAAAAGTTGACAACATGGGACAGGTTGTTCACCACCGAGGCCGTGCACCAATCCTTGAAAAGCGCGTCTTCCTTCAGTTCGTCAAACCTCTGCTTGGGCAGAAAGAACACGTTCGCGGTTGACAAGGCCCTGATGGGGTATGCGACCGTCTCGTTGTAGATGTCGATGATGTTGAACACGCGCCCCCGGAAAATCGGGCCGATCATGACCTTGTTTCCGGTGCCGTCATCCGCATACATGCCCAGCGTGCCCGACGACAATGTCATCACGGCAACGTCCGAGCTTCCCGCTCTCGAGACGGCTCCCCCCGCTTGAAGGTCCGCAACTCGCTTAGCTTCAATACCTGAGAACGCACGGCGTTGAACCGCGCGCTCGATGTTACACTGTACATAGCCCCAGAATCTTCCCTTCCGTAAATCGCAACCAATACCGGAATCTGCCAATTGGCAAGCCGTACGTCCCCAACGCCGGACAGGAAAAGAAATTATGCGTAAGATATCTTACACAAAATGGGTATGCCAATACTGTTTCAAGTTGTTTGGCAAAATGCTTAACACGAAAGAGGTGTATTTACGGCGAGAGATTTGAAGCTTCGCGCGTCTCAAAAGACATCGGGATGGAAACAAAACAGCAGCACGCAAGTAGTCTACCCGTACCGGGATCAACCAAACGCGCAGATCAGACTGTTCTGTTCGCTACGGCGTCGGAAATTCATCGCGTTATCATTGCAGTTCTGTTGCCGGGCACCTGACCACTTAATCCCCAACTTGTGACTGGTACAAATGCCCCGGGTTCGATACAGCACAGCAGATCCCGCGCATTGTGGAGATCCGCCGAAACCTGTTTCAGTCAACCAGCAGCCAAACCATGTCGCCTGAACTCCCCATCCTGACCGCCTTGCTGGCTGGTGCGATTTCCTTCCTGTCGCCCTGCGTGCTGCCATTGGTGCCGCCGTATCTGGGGTACATGGCGGGCGTTTCGCTGGACACGCTGGCGGGCGGGAAAAATGCACCTGCAGCATACGCAGACGGAGCAAACACGGCAGATGCCGCCATAAGCGGCGCAGCCCAGCGCCGGGTGGTGTTGCATTCCCTGCTCTTCGTACTGGGATTTTCGGTGGTTTTCACAGCACTTGGCGCCGGCGCCTCCACCATTGGCCAGTGGGTGCGCGCCTGGCAGGATACGCTGGCCATCATCGCAGGCCTTCTCATTATTGTCATGGGGCTGCATTTCCTCGGCATTTTCCGCATCGGGCTCCTTTACCGCGAAGCGCGCTTCAACCCGCGTCAGGCGGGCCTTGCCGGTTCTTTCCTGATGGGGCTTGCCTTTGCCTTCGGCTGGACGCCCTGCATCGGCCCGGTCCTCGGCGTTATTCTGGCCATGGCTTCCAGCAGCGATTCCGTGGCAGGTGGCGCCGGCATGCTGGCCGTCTATTCCGCCGGTCTCGGGATTCCCTTTCTGCTTGCCGCCCTCTTCGTCGGCCCCTTCATGGGCTTCCTGGCCCGCTTCAGAAAGCACCTGCACACCATGGAGCAGGTCACCGGCGTTCTGCTCATCCTGACCGGCATTCTCTTCCTCACGGGCGGCATGCAAGCCGCCTCCTTCTGGCTGCTGGAGACGTTTCCCGTACTCGGTACCATCGGCTAAGAGAAAACGTCAGCCGAATTGACCTATCTCAAGGGGGGGCAATCCCCGCACTGGTAGAGCAAATTCGATTTTGACGGAATCGGCAAAATCGAAATGCGTGAAAGAACTCAGTTATTTGACGAGAGCCGTCGTTTCCAGTTGACGGTGAAACGATCTGGACAGCGGCCATTCCTTTGGCTAGGAGCCCGTCAGACCAACCTGCAGGAACACGATGACCGTTCAGGAAAAAACCGCACAAAGTGAAGTTCCCGAAGGTGTTTATGCCCTTCCGGTGACCGACATCCGCCACTACACGGACCGGCTGTTCTTCTTCCGGACGGAACGGCCGGACGGCTTCCGCTTCCGCTCCGGCGAATTCGTCATGATCGGCCTGCCGCCGGAAGTCATGGGCGGCAAGACCATCTGGCGTGCTTATTCCATCGCCTCGCCTGCCTGGGAGGAGCACGTCGACTTCTATTCGATCAAGGTGCCGGACGGCCCGCTGACCTCCAAGCTGATGGACATCGAAGTTGGCGACACGGTGTGGATGCGCAAGAAACCGACGGGAACACTGGTGCACGATGCGCTGGTACCGGGAAAGCGCCTGTTCCTGCTGTGCACCGGCACCGGCATTGCGCCCTTTGCCTCAATCATCCGCGACCCCGAGACCTATGAAAAGTTCGAAAAGGTCTATGTAATCCATACCTGCCGCGACAATGCCGAGTTGCAGTACGGCTTCGATCTGGTGGACGAGATCGCCAATCACGAAATCCTGGCGGAGATTGTCGGCGACAAGCTGGTCCATTGGGCAAGCTGCACCCGCGAGGAAGCTGACACCGGCAAGGGCGTCCATGCTGGCCGCATGACCGATCTGATGCGCTCCGGCGCACTGTACGAGGAACTGGGCATCGAGCCGCTCAATCCGGAGACTTGCCGCGTCATGATCTGCGGCTCCATGGCGATGCTGAAAGACTGCGCCAATCTGTGCGAGGAAGCAGGCCTTGCCGAAGGTTCCAACTCCGAGCCCGGCCAGTACGTGATCGAGCGCGCCTTCGTCGGCTGAGCCCTACCGGATGGACACGTTCCCGGGCGAAACCAGATCGGAAACCGCCAGTTCTTTCAAGAGCTTCTGGTAGATTGCGGATTCAAAGTCTTCAAATCTGTCCACCGCTATTACGAAGGCGGATGGCCCGCCGATGACCCTGTCGCGATAGTAACTGAAAAGCCCGCGATCGCCGCCAGAGATGACAAGCCCGTTTACCGTCACCTTCATCGAGATCGCCCGGTTCCGCGAGTAGGAGGGATCAGGCCCGGAATTGCTGCGCGCATCGCCCGAAATGTCGATCTTGCGGCTACCGCCCTCAAAACGGTTCGACTCGATGAGATCGAGCGAATAACCCAGCGCGTCTCCAATCGCGGTCGACCGTCCGGCGTTGCTGCGCGCGGCCTGTTCCACAGCATCTGCGAAGGCTAGCACGCTTTGGCGGGTCTTCAAACGCCGCCACGGAACTGCCTGACGGTTGAGATGACCGACACTCCAATGCACCAGGGTAACCGCCATTCCATTGGGCATGGCCTGTATGATGTCGATGATCTCGGCCTGCCGGAAGGCATTGGCAATGCCACGCATCTGCAACCGGTATTCGCGATCATCGACACTGATCGAGGTATCGGTGGCAAGCACCAGTTCCAGATCAACCGGCTCTGCCCTAGCTATGTCTGCCCAAAATACCGCGAGGAAAACCAGAAATGGCAGCAGAAACCGCTCTCTGGCAGAATGCCGCGCCATTTCGCTGCCTCCCTTCTTCTGCGGCCTCGTTGGAAACCGGGCACGCAACGCCACGTTGGCAGCGCGACGCGATCACCGCAAGTCAGTTGGAAAGCGGGAAAAATCAGTGCCGCAAAGCGAGTTCGCGCAGATGGGCGATCAGCACGGAGTTGCTTGAAAGCGCTAGCTTGCCTGTTGCCGCCTCGATACGTGGAAGCACATCAAGCGTCTTGAGGTTGGTGCAGGACAGGAATATCCCGTCCACAGCGTCTGACGCGGCAAGCTCGACCGCCGCGTCGAATAGCGACTGCTCGTCGATGCGGGTAACCTTTGCTTCTTCAGCCTCATCGAAGGAACCGAAAACAGGCGAGGCAAGGCCGCCTTCCGCCAATACTTCGCGAAGTTTCGCGCTGACGCTTTCCACATAGGGCGACAGAAAGGCGATGCGGCTGATCCCCCGCTTCCTGCAGGCATTGAGCAATGCGGTTACCGGTTCGGTAATGGTTTCACAGCCGCAGCCGGCCCGGATCAAACCGTGCACCTTTTCAGGCCCGATTACCGATGTTGCAGACGTGCATCCGTAGCCGACAGCATCAAGCTCAAGCCCTGCGGGAAACAGTGCCGCCGTCTGTGTCAACCGTCCCTCCATCGCCGAAAGACTGTCCGTGCTGACTTCGGTTTCGCTGGCAATCCGCGCAACGAGGATGTCGCACTTTTCCGGTGAAAAGCTGCGCCTGAGATCGGTTTCCAGTGTCTCGTCTGCCTGCAGGATGATCATGCCGATGACGGGCTTTGCCGCTTCCGCCGCGATCATGGAATAGGAAAATGCGGTCATGGCGCCAGCACACGGATTGCCGGGATTTGCAGCGGCGAAAGCCATCGCGCGCCGTTTTCGGTGATCACGATGTTTTCCTCATGTACCAGCATGTTGCCGTCCCGCGTTTCGATGCCGGGTTCCAGAGTCAGCACCATGCCCGGTTCGAGCACGGTTTCATCGGCGGGAATGAGCGAGGGCCATTCCGTCAACTGAATGCCGAGGCCATGCCCCAGCCGGCCATTGTCGGTACGCGCCTCGCCACCCGTCAGCACCTTGTCCATGGCATGGAAGAGATCAGCTGCCGTCGCACCTGGCCTTGCCGCAGCAAAGCCCGAATGGGTTGCCTCGATAAGCTTCTCATGGGCCGTGCGCACCAGCGCATCCGGCTTGCCAATGGCAAAGTTGCGGTCATAGTCGCAGAAATAGCCGTCCCGGGTCAGCCCTGTATCGAGCATCAGGCAATCGCCCTCCTGAAGCGGCGTATCGCTTGCCGGAGAGATGACATCGGCATAACCCGATGGCCCTGCACCGCCGGCAAGATAACGCACCTGATCGGCGCCCTCCTCAAGGCACAGCATCTGAAACCGCCGGAAGACGGAAGCCAGCGTTTCACCGGTCCGCGCGATCTCGCCAACCCGCTCGAATGCCCGCCCCGCAATGGCGCAGGCCGTTTCAATCTTGGTGACCTCCGCTTCTGACTTGATCATGCGCAATGCCCGCACAATGCCAGCGTCGCCGGTGATCCCGACCGGTGCGCAGGCGGTCTTC
This sequence comes from Nitratireductor sp., assembly GCA_020441735.1. Taxonomy (GTDB): domain Bacteria; phylum Pseudomonadota; class Alphaproteobacteria; order Rhizobiales; family Rhizobiaceae; genus Salaquimonas. The sequence goes on along the minus strand of JAGRLQ010000024.1, from coordinate 4,197 downwards.
AACCGCTCAAAATCAGCCACGGGCATGCGCAGATGAGTCTCGTGGCCATCGGGAATGCCGATCCGACCGCTGCCGATTACCTCCTTCACCGTATCGGCAAGCAGGCTCACCCCATCGTCGAAAAGATCAGGTGACGCCCATGTGCGGATTTCGGCAACCCAGGTCTTCGCCATCAGCACCGCACCGATGCCCGGGATGACGGCCACAGGCGCCCCCGCTAGCGGCAGCAGAACGAACCAGGGCCGGGTCGGGCTTTCCCAGAAGCCGGTCAGAAAGCCGGTGAAATAGTAGACATCGGGATGGGTCGTCACCAGCAGACCATCCAGCCCTTCGCGTGCCATGGCCGCCTGCGCCCTCGCCAGCCGCGACTCGAATTCGGCTTTTGGAAATCCGCGCTCAGCCATCGCTGCCCTCACTGACGATGGTAAGAATGCGGGCTTCGCTTCCCGCCCCCACCGCCTTGCAGATTGCCGGATCAAGCAGGGCTGCCACACCGGCAGCGCCTGACGGCGTCGTGGTAATGCCCTCGCCCGTCAGCCGGCCGGTTGCCGCCTGAGCGGCTTCGTCGCTAACGGTTGCGAAGAAATCGGCATCCCGCGCAAGCCCCTTCAGGGCGATCAGCGAGGCTTCCTTGCAGTCAAGCCTGCCCATGTTTGAAACCGGCCCTTTGGCGGCGGTAAAGCGGCCGGCCTCGATGCTGACAAACAGCGCAGGAGCGGCCTCCGGCTCCACCACGGTAATGACGGGATCATCGCCCCAAACCTTGCGCAGATGGGCAGCAACGGCACCTGCAAGGCCACCTACGCCTGCCTGCAGGAAGACATGGGTGGGCGCTTCCGCCATCTGACGGGAGATTTCGTCGGCCATCGCCAGATAGCCTTCCATAAGCCTGTGTGGCAGATCGAAATAGCCGGGCCAGGAACTGTCGGAGAGAAGCGTCAATCCCTCGCTTTCGGCTGCCCGGGCCGCAGCGGCCATGCTGGCCTCGTATTCAGCCCCCTCGCGGCGCACCTCCGCGCCTTTCTCGCGTAATCGTTCGGCAAAGCTCTCCGGCACGGTTTCGGCAAGGTAGATCACCGCCCGTGCCCCAAAGACGCGGGCTCCGGCAGCAACCGACATGCCGTGATTGCCGGCACTTGCCGTCACGAAGGCCCTACCTGCCAGCGCATCGCGCCAGTTATCCCCCCGTTTTGTCTTTTCGGCCTCACAGGCGATCACATAGGCAGCGCCCAGCGCCTTGAAACTGCCAAGCCCCATGCGGCCGCATTCATCCTTGATAAGGACTTCGGCAACATCGCAATCACGGGCAAGAGCCGTGACGGTGCGCAGTGGGGTTTCGCCATGGGCCGGGCACAGGGAAAGCAGCGCAAGGGATGCCTGCGCGTCGGTGCTGGGAAAGGGAACCTCTGCGCCAATATCGAACCGGGCAGCTCCTGCCCGGTACGGATTGGAAATGATTGCCATGGCTCCCTCCCCCGTTTCGTTTACGCCTTCAGGATCATGTGTTCGGGACCGTAGGGGAAGTTGGTGATGTTTTCTGCCCCTTCTTCCGTCACGATGAAGATGTCATGCTCCCGGTAACCGCCAGCCCCCGGCATGCCTTCCGGCAGCATAATCATCGGCTCCATGGAAACGACCATGCCCGGTCCGAGCACCGTCTCCACATCCTCGCGCAATTCCACGCCCGCCTCGCGGCCATAATAGTGCGACAGCACACCGAAGGAATGGCCATAACCGAAGGAGCGGTATTTCAGGAGGTCCCACGAGCGGTAGAGATCGTTGAGCTCATGGGCAATGTCTGAGCACTTGGCGCCGGGCTGGATCAGCTCGCTCCCAACGCGCATCACTTCGCAATTCTTCTGCCACAGATCGAGATGAGCGTCGGAAGCCTCTTCGCAGAACATCGTGCGCTCGATCGCCGTGTAATAGCCGAAGATCATCGGAAAGCAGTTGAGCGACAGGATATCGCCGCGTGCAACCTTCTTGTTGGTCACCGGATTGTGCGCGCCATCGGTCATGATGCCCGACTGGAACCAGGTCCACGTGTCCATCAGTTCGACAAAGGGGAAGCTCCCGGCAATCTCGCGGATCATCGCATTGGTTGAGGCGATCGCCACTTCATATTCAGGAACGCCCTCATGCACCGCCTCCATGCAGGCTCGCGCGCCCACATTGGCAACCCGCGCGCCTTCACGGATGAGCTTGTGCTCTTCCTCCGACTTGACGGTACGCATCCACATGGAAGGCCGCGCCACGTCAACGAACTCGACCTCAGGAAAAGCGTCGCCGAGCAACTTGCGAAAATCGAGCGAAACATGATCGAACTCGATGCCGATGCGCCTGATGCCCGGCTTCAGCAGCGAGGCGATGGCGGTATAGAAATTGTCCCGCCGCCAGTCGGAATAGGTGACGTTATCGCCATGGCTGCGCCGCCAGGGCTGACCGCCATCAATGCCGGCGGAAATCGTCGTTGCCCTGTCCTGATCGATCAGGTAGCCGTATTTGCGGCCGAAATAGCAGTAGAGAAAGCCCGAATAATAGCAGATACCGTGATAGGAGGTGAAAAGCGCGGCATCGACTGCGTTCTGCGCCATCCAGGCACGCATGGCATTCTGCCGCCGGTCCATCTCGCCTGCGCTGAAGGGCGACCATTCCTTTTCGCCATTGTGCCATTGGACGACGTGCAGCATGTCGCCGGCACGGTCGACCGCGTTGTCTGAAACAATGCTGTTCATGGGATCATCTCGCATATGGCCTGATGGCACCCGGCACGATTGCCGGCTACGTTGGCCGAGATGGTCTCAAGGCTAGCGGCATTTTTGCCGTTTGCTGCGACCCGGTTTGACATTTCACGCCGCAAACAGAACAGGTGTTGTGCCTGCCCCGTCCGGCACGCGAAATCAGCTGGGTGCCAGCCCGCGCAGCCGCTCGGACCGCCGCCGCAGCATCTCGAGCACCGTCAGCAAGACGATGGAAATCGCCACCATGATGGTCGCCACCGCCAGGATGGTCGGCGAAATCTGTTCGCGCAGGCCGGTAAACATCTGCCACGGCAGCGTCTTCTGCGCCGCAGATCCCAGGAACAGCACCACCACAACCTCGTCGAAAGAGGTGATGAAGGCAAACAGCGCGCCTGAGACCACGCCCGGCACGATCAGCGGCATCTGGACCTTGAAGAAGGTGGTTACGGGGTTGGCGCCCAGATTGGCCGCAGCCCGCGTCAGCGACCGGTCGAAGCCTACCAGCGTCGCCGTCACCGTGATGATGACGAAGGGCGTGCCAAGCGCCGCATGGGCCAGCACGACGCCCCAATACGTGCCCTGCAGGCCGACACGCGAATAGAAGAAGTACATGCCGGCAGCCGAAATGATCAGCGGTACGATCATCGGCGAGATCAGTACCGCCATGATTGCCCGGCGGAACGGCACATGCGACTGCGACAGGCCGATCGCCGCCAGCGTGCCGAAAGCCGTTGCCAGAATGGTTGCTGCCGGTGCGATCAGAAAGGAATTACGCAACGCGTTCTGCCAGTCGGAATTGGTGAAGAAGTCTTCGTAGTGCTTCGTCGAGTAGCCTTCCGGCTGCAGCGCAAGCATCTCCTTCGTGAAGGTGAAGAAATCCTGCGCGTTGAACGACAACGGAATGATGGTCAGGATCGGCGCAATCAGGAAGAAGAAGATGAAGCCGCAAATCCCGATGCGGAAGAAATGGTGCCACAACACCTGCTTGCTGCTTGCATAGGGCGGCAGCACGGCTCGGTATTGCCCCGTTGAGAGCCAGTAGCTCGCATAGCCGACAATGGCACCGATCAGGGCACCGGCGACAAGCCCGCCAAACCCGCCGAGAAACAGGCCGATGGCGCCTATCAGCGCGGCAGCTGCCAGAATTCCGGTGGCACGATTGGGAATTGAACTGGCCAGTACATAGGCGATCACCGCCCCGGCAACAGCACCGGCCACAAGCCCGAGGAGACCGTTGGCCAGGGAAAGTCCCCACAGGAAGCCGAATATGGCACCAAGGCCCGCGATCATCGGCACGGTAAAGCCGGTCAGGCTGGGGCGGAAAGTCGAAACGGCTGCAGACATGTCGGTTACCCCAGCTTCACGTTGTCGATGCCAACCACGCGGTCGTAGACCCAGTAGAGGACCATTACCGCCAGCAACAGGATGGTGCCCAGCGCGCCGACCAGCCCCCAGT
>JAGRLQ010000245.1 GCA_020441735.1 Nitratireductor sp. | reverse complement strand
TGCGGGCAGACAGGGCCTTCCGGCCAAAGGCGCTTTTCCACAAAGGCGTAAGCCGCTTGCTCGTTATGGAAGTGTTTCTGCGACAGGACTGACATTGCTCTAACTCCTTATGAGAGCAATATAATCCTAGAAAATGGGTACGTCAAGTATAATATGCGGAATATAATCCTTTTATTGGGAGCCTTTCATGTATCAGCGCATTCAGACCTGCCAGGCGCGGCAGACCAGTATTCGAAAGACGGAACTGACCGCCCTGCCGCATCGCAAGCATGTGCCGCGGCCACTGGGTGATATCAGCCCCGACTATGATCGCGCAGCGGGCCAGCTTGTCGTCAAGCTTGTTTCGGTGCTCGACCGGGTGCCGGTTGGCGATCTTCATCGTGTCTCCCGGGGCAAGGCGGCTGTCTGCCTTTCCCGACAGAAGGCGATGTATCTTTTGCACACGGTGTTTTCCTCGCCCTATCACAAGGTGGCTGAGTTTTTCAGCCGTGACCGCACCACAATCGCCCATGCCTGCCGTCTGGTTGAGGACATGCGCGATGACGAGGATTTCGACAAGCAGTTGGAAGCCATGGAAAACCTGCTGGTGTCCGCACGCAGCCTTTACGAGATTTCAGATCACGGAGCTGCCGATGCGTGATCGCCTGAAGGCGCTCACCAGGCTGCTGAAGGTCTTGAACACCGCGGGTTCTGTGGGCGCTCACTATGATCTCGGTACAGGGGAGCTTGCCGTAACACGGCAGGACCGGACTCACCGTTTTGCCAAGGATCTCTACGACGAAACATTGCGGCGCGGACTGATCAAACCGGCAGAGCGGCTTCATATAACGTCGGAAGGCCGGGCGGCATTGATGCGCCTCCTGGATCCTGAAAACGGATTTCAGGCCCAGAACCGTCATCTGGCGTCAAAGCCGCTGTCTAATGGTGGCGAGTCCCGAACGGTTGTCGCCAATCACGCCGAGTCGCCGCTGGAGCGCCTCCGCAACCGCATGATGGCAAACGGGACACCGTGGATCGACGATCCGGCATTTCGGGCAGGCGAAAGGCTGCGGCGGGATTTCGAGCTCGCCGGATTACAGCCGCGCATCTCCGCCAATTGGGTTGCCACGGTTGCCTCGCAAAACCGCTCGCCGGGCGGCAGCGCGGAGATCAGCGATTTCGCCATTGATGCAAAGCAACGCTTCGAGGCGGCACACGCAGCCATCGGGCCGGAGCTTTCAGGCGTGGCGGTGGATGTCTGCTGCTTTCTGAAGGGGCTGGAAACGGTGGAGCGCGAACGCGGGTGGCCACCGCGATCAGCCAAACTCATGTTGCGCACGGCATTGAACATCCTTGTGCGCCACTACGGGCTTCATACAGCCGGAGGTAAAAGGGCCATGCAGCACTGGGGTGGCGAGGGTTATCGCCCGCAGATCGGCTCATAGAGGAACTGGCATACCGGCAAGCCGGAACAGGCTGTGTTTCAAGCGGCGAGGCTGGCCGCAGCAATGTCCTTCACCCGCTGCACCATGGCGCGCAGCCCGTTTGAGCGCTGCGGTGTGATATGTTCGGCAAGCCCCAGCTGGTCGAAAATGGCCTGCTGATCGGTTTCGACGATCTCGCTCGCCTTGCGGCCGGAGAACAGCGAAAGCGTCACGGCAATCAGTCCGCGCACGATATGGGCATCCGAAGTCCCCCGGTAGTGAATGACCGGGTCGTTCCCCTCTGTTGCCTCACTGTCGATCCAGACCTGGCTGACACAGCCCTGCACCTTGTGTGCTGCATCCTGCTTTTCGGCAGGGAACGGCTCCAGCTGGTCACCAAGCTCGATGAGATACTTGTAGCGGTCCTCCCAGTCGTCCAGGAGTTCAAAATTTTCGATGATTTCGTCGATCTTCATGGGGAGCTTACCTCTTGCGGCAACTCCATACAGGATCGCGGTTGCCGGGTGAACCGGCTTCAGGCTGCAAATCGGAAATTTGCTGAAGGCTGCCTGGGCTCAGTCCAGCTTGACGGCGCCGGTTTCAACCGGGTCGGTGGCTTTGCCGTCACCGGCATCCTTGTTGTCGGCAGTCTGTGTTTGCGGGCCGTAGCGTTTATCGAGCCAGGTGTAGGCGATCCGGGCGCCTTCGCGGGCCTTGATTCCCATCTGCGAGAACAGCTGGCCACCGGTTTCGCAGGTTCCCTGATTTCGGGTGCAGAAGGCGGCGACATCCTCAACCACCGACTGGGCAAGACCGACCGTTTCAAGTGGCGATACGGGTTTCTGGTCACCGCCGAGATCAGACGGGTTCACCGGAATGAACGCTACCACCAGGGACAACCAGAAGACTGCGCGAATAAAGAACATGTTTTTCACCTTTCCCGCCGCAGCTTCTAGCACGGGCGCGATAAGGATCGTTTCATTCCGTTCGCGGCATTTATCTAAAATTGTAACGGTTTCATTTCGGTCCTGGATAGGTCCGGTCCCAGTTGGGCATGATCCGCAGAATGGCGGGTTGGTCAGATTCGTTGAAAACAGGGATTTCGAAGCATTCTGCGCTGTTTGATATTGCGGCAGGCAGTGACCAAACATTAACCATGTCCTTAAGTAAACACCGATTTATGGCCCTCACCGCTGTGCCGGAGGCTGCGCGGCGGCTCATTTAGGGTTCCATTAAAGGTGCTGTGCGAACCTTGGCCCAAACAAAAGGGTTCACAGGTTTTGCGTAATACCCCTTCACATGAGGTGGCCGGGAAGGCACTCGAAAAGCTGATCGAAAAATTCGATCAGGCTGAAGCCTTTTGCATTGGCCTCGGCAATCCCGGTCTGGTGCAGCCGGCAACGATCCACGACACCGCTGGCCGGCTGTTGTGGGCAAGCAACCGTGCTGCCGCCATGCTTGGCCTTTCACAGGGTGGCAAAGCAGAACATTTCCTCGAACTCGTACATGTGCAGGATCGCATCGCCGTTGGCCGGTTTCTGGCAGGCGAGGGGGGCCTTCAGGACAAGCTCGAATTCAGGCCGCACCGCCAGCACGCCAATGCAGCCGGCTGGTTGGAGATAACCGCTGGTGATCTGACGGAAGCAGACGGTTCGCAGTTCCGCGTGCTCGCCTATCGGGATGTCACCGAGGCCAAGGAAGCCGAGGCGCATGGCGAAAGACTGCGTAACGAGGCAGAGCATGCCAACATCGCCAAGAGCCGTTTTCTCGCCAATATGAGCCATGAGTTGCGCACGCCGCTCAACGCCATTCTCGGCTTTTCAGACCTGCTGAAGTCGCCGATGGCCGCCGATTTCACCGACGGGCGCAAGGAAGAATATGTGGCCCTGATCCACGATTCCGCCAGCCATCTGCTCGACGTTCTCAACGGCATTCTCGACATGTCGAAGATCGAGCACGGCATGTATGAGCTTCAGCCGCAGCGCTTCGATCTCGCCAAGTGCCTGCGCACGACCGCGGCCATCATGCGCGGCCAGGCCGAGACCCGCTCGATTGTCATCGAAATGGCAAATCTGGAAGACCTTCCCGAAGTCGTTGCCGACGAGAAGGCCGTCCGTCAGATCATCATCAATCTGCTTTCCAATGCTGTGAAGTTCTCGCCGGAAGGCGCAGCCGTGTCACTGGAAGGAGCCAGAACCGCCCGCTTTGCCACCATTACAGTGACGGATAGCGGCATCGGCATTTCGCCTGAACACATCGAAAGCCTCGGCCAGCCCTTCTTCCAGGCCGACAGCAAGCATGATCGCCGTTACGAGGGAACCGGTCTCGGCCTCTCCGTCGTCAAGGGGCTGGTCGAGCTGCATGGCGGCGATATCCGTTTTGAAAGCCGCCGTGATCACGGAACCACTGTAACCGTACGTCTGCCCATCCACGGTGTTGCCACCAGGCCGGTCGCATCGCCTTCGAAAATCTGCCGCATCGAAAAGGCACCGGGCAAGGAAGTGGCGGACAGCACGGACACGGTTGAAGAACGGGCGGGAAAGCCGCTCAGAATTTTGCGCAACATCGCATAGGAGATGGAGATGGCTAACAGCATCATGGACAGGTTCTTTTCTGTGCTTCAGAACAATCCATCGGTCGCTGCAGGAGGGTGCACCTTCGCAATCGCCTTCGCGCTTGTCGCCGGCAATGCGTTTTATGCTCAAAGCGGCGCGCATCCCGATCCGATCTGGGCAACCCGCGACATGACGACGACCCAATCGGTACCCAATGTGAGACCGGTTCAGACCAGCCGCATCCAGCCCAAGAAAACACCGGTTCCCACAAGTTCCAGGGTTGCTCAGCAGTCTAGGCTGGTTTCCCAACTTCAGGCTGCCCTGGCCCGCACCGGAGATTATGACGGTGAGGTCGATGGCCTCATGGGGCCGAAGACGCGCGCTGCCATCGCTGCCTATCAGAAGCGCAACAGCCTGCCCGAAACCGGCAAGGCGACGCCGGAACTGGTGGCACTGGTCGAGAGCCGTTTACCCAAGGCAGTCGAGACCCAGAAGGCCGACCGGCTTTCGGGTCTGATCGCCAATTCCGGGCCGGTGCTTTCCGAAGATGATGCGCTCAACCGTGCCCTGGTGATGCGTCTTCAGGAACATCTTGCCCGTACCACGGGCAGCAATATCGATGTGGATGGCATTTTCGGAAATCAGACCGAGCAGGCGCTCAAACAGTTTCAGGAGCAGCATGGTCTGAAGGTAACCGGCCAGCCTGACCGCGCGACGATTGAAAAACTGGTCCATTCCTGATCGCATGCCGGGGCTGACAGAAAGGCTCTGGCCGCATGCGGTTGAAATCATCCATATTCGTTTCTGCGATCCTGCGCCGTGAACAGGTCGATGGTGCCTTTGGTGCCGTCCTGCGGAAGGGCGCCGAGGACGCCGGTGCCATCTTTGTGGTTCATCAAATCAGTGCTGGCGCAGCCAATGTCTATGCTCCCGCGCCACAGGTTTTTGCGGCTGAAAGCGAAAGCGGCGCGCGGCTGTTCGAAGAGCGGCTGAAAGAGGCCGGACCGCAGGAGGTCAGTGAATTCCTTGACCGTCAGGTCAGCTTCGATCCCGATTGCTGGATTGTTGAAATCGAAAAACGGACGGACCTTGTTTCCATCGACATCGCCGGTCCCGACGCCGGGGCATAGCACCGGAACCCGAAGGTCAGGCACCTGCCGGCTGTGCTGTCCGGTTGGAAAGTGCTTCTCGTCCTGCGAAGTCCGGCAGCGGTCTTGCAGCCAATGAGCGGCCATCCGGGCTGCGGCTGATTTCCTCGCGACGGAAGCGGGCAGCCCTGGCAAACTCGGTGTCTGGTTCCAGTTCACGGTGTCCGATGGTCTCGAGCCTGGGCAGCGCGAACTCCGCACCGACCTGATTGAAGATCATCCGGCAGATACCGGTATCGAGCTGGTCAAGCAGCGTCTTCGCGTTCCGATAGGCAGCGCGCGAGCGGCCATGGTGCGGGGCGAGCATCAGCAGCAGTCTGAGGTCGAGCGGATTGCCGGGGTTGAGCGCCTTGACGAGGTAGACGGCCTCGTCGCCGCTTCTTTTGCGTAAAAGGGCAGAGACGGCATGGCTGTCCAGTCCTGACAGGGCGCCGATTTTCTTCGCCAGTGTCGTGTGGTTCCGGCTGCGGGCAAGCGCCAGAAGATGGCGGGTGTCGCGGGCGGGCAGGGATTCGAATTGCTTTTCACGGGGTTCGGCAGGCAATGCTGTTGCGGCATCGCTGCCGGGCGTTTCGAGACGGACCGTCTGCTGCCGCCCAAGCCGTCCGCCGGAAGATGCCAGCGCAACGATTTCCTCGCCATTGAGCCATTCTGCTTCGGTGGCGGCTTCGCCAACCGCTTCCTCGACGGTCCCGCTGGCGGTGTCCGTAGTGGCTTCCTCGATCAGGGATGCCTGCGTCGGCATCCTGTCGAACAGTTTGTTCCGCTCGAAGATTCCTTCATACGGAACAATCTCCGCGGGCAGGGCATCTGCAGCTTCCGCAACAGCCTGCTCGCTGAGAGGTTCTGCCTGCGTTTCCGCTTGAGGTGCGGCAACATCCTGCTGCGGTTCCAGGGCGGTGTCGGCTTCACTGTTCTGCGTGGCAGCCTGCGACAATGGGAGGATGCGTTTGGCGATCACATCGCCATGGGCACGCCCCATCTTTCTGGCAATCTCCCTCAGATCCATTTCCCCCAGCACCGGTGAATAAAGAAGGCAGGGGATTGCGACATCCAGGCTGTCCTGGGCGAGATAGAGGGCGACGGCGCGCGGCGTGAAGGCGGACCGTGCAACCAGAGTCGAGATCAACCGCCTGTCAGCCGGCAGCAGCCGGTCGGCAAGCTGGTAGAACAATTCCTTGTAGGCTTCGATCTGTTTCGCGGAGGGACGCGGGTTGCTGGTCAGGTCGCGGCTGGCATCGACAAGAATGCGGGTATGCCGTGCGCGCCGGGAAAAGGTCTCGGTGTCTCTGTCTGCACTGACGAAAGGAGCTTGAACACCCATGAAATGCCGGACCTTCTTTGCAGGAAGGGGCGGCATCCAACATGGCCGCCCGCGAATCGGTATCGATCACGGGCCAGATTGCTCCTGAATGTGTTAGCGAACTGTTAACCACGTTGGCGTTCAATCGGCATGCCTCCCGAAACGTAAAGTGATTCGTTTCGGAGCGGTGTAACCGAACCCCAAGGAGAAGCCTGATGGGACAGGTAATCCAGTTTCCGGCCAGAGAAAGCGGGGCTGTAGCCAGCCACGCTGAAAAGGCACAGCCCGTGAAGCGCCCCGACGGACAGAAGACGGCAGAACTGCTGTTTTTCACCGGTGTGCGTTACGAGCGCCAGATGAGCTTGCCGTCGCAGCGCATGCGCCAGCCGGTACCCAGAGTTTAGATTTTGCGTCTGAAACTTCCGTCATGAGATCCGTTTGCGGCGCCGGCTGCGACGTGCCGCTCATGAATCGATGACGAATTTCTCGCAATTGGTTTCGCTGAGAAAATTGCGGTTTGTCGCCGTCCAGCTGTCATCAGGCTGAAACACCCGCACAATCACAAAACCGTTCTCGATATCGGCTTCCACCACCACCGATGTTTCCAGACGCTCGACCTGCGCTTCGCGCATCTCAAGTCCCTGCAGTGGCGTGAGGATCAGCAGATCGAGATTGTTTTCGATCGAGGTTCGGTTGTTGAGACTGTAGACCACCGCGCCATCCTCGTCGAAAACCGAGGCCGACCAGAAACTGGTGGTCTCCGGCCCGCGCAGCCGCAGGCCCGCTTCCTGCAGATCGAACCGGCATATGCCGTAGGAAAAGAACGGATCGACCTCCGAGATCGCCGAGCCCGTTTCTTCCGGCCGCAGCGGTGTGAACCGGTAAAGCTCCGTCCTGCCGGAAAGAAATGCCCAGGCGCCCCTGGTGCCGTATTTGGGGATCATCAGCACGATCGCGATGTGAACGATGCCGGCAAGCACCAGTCCCATCGCCAGCAGATAGAGCATGCGCCACTTCACGCCTCGCACCTCCCCTTGATGATGTTGGGCATGGTGGGCGAAACAAGGCCGGATGTGCTGGTCACCGGCGTATCATAAACCCGCAGCACGAGCCGGAAGCGGCCTTCACCCACGGTTCCAAGCCAGTTGCCGGCCTTCGGCTGCTGGCTGACCAGAATCCGGAACGAGCCATCGGAAAACCGCAACAGCCGGGCAGAGTGCACCGAGGAGCGGCTACCATTTTCCGGCGTGATGCTTTCACCGGATGCAGTATAGGCGGCAAGCGTCCACAACTTGGAGGGCGGCGTCGTGCCGGAAACGACGTAATCGCAGGAAAGCTGCAGGGCTTCACCCCGGCTGTCGGTCGCCGCTTCGAAGGCCAGCCCCTCGGCAGCGCCAAGGGGGATGGTTCCGTTGCGTACCGTCTTGGCCATCGTGTAGGGATCGACGGCCGCGCCGCTGGCAAACGGCCAGGAAACCCAGGGGCCGGAGCGGATGCCGCCAAAGCCGAGCCCGTTATTGATCGTATACCAGGCGGAGGCACCGCCGAGCATCAACCCGATCGCCACAACGATCACGGTATCGGCAATCAACCGCACAAGCCTGCTCCGCTGAAGAAAAACTGCCCCATCGCCTGCCGGACTACTGCGCTGCCTGTGGCGCTGTGCCGCCGTCCTGCTGATTGTTCAGCCGCCCGGCGAGGACCGTCTTGCCGGCTTCGCGATTCTGCTCGCGCGCGGCAACCACATCGTGTTTGACGATCGGTTTGGCCTGCCTCAGCTTGCGCCCCAGCGCCCTGAGATAATCTTCGGCTTCCTGGGACAGGATTTTCGGCCGCAGCGCCGGCTGCAGGCCGTCATCTTCCTGTTGCGCAATCGCTTCCGGGCTTTTGCCGGGCAGCGGATTGTCGATATAGGGGATCGGCTTCAGATCGATATTCTGGTGGGCAAAGGTCATGTACTGGTTCCAGATCATCGCCGGCAGATTGCCACCGGTCAGCCGCTTGGTCGGCTGGTAATTGTCATTGCCCATCCACACTGTCGTGACGTAGTTGCCGGTGAAGCCGGAGAACCAGGCATCGCGATAGGCATTGGTGGTGCCGGTCTTGCCGGCTGCCCGGATACCGTCCAGCGCCGCCCTCCTGGCGGTACCCCATTCGGGAATCTGCGCCATCATCCGGTTCATGACACCGGCAGTGCGCTCAGTCAGCACCCGCACCTTCGCCGGTGCCTGTTCGCGCCGGTCATAGACGATCTCGCCCTGCAGATTGGTCAATTGAACGATGGAGTGGCGGTCGAGCTTGTAGCCGCCGGTCATGAAGGCGCCATAGCCCGTCGCCATTTCCAGCACGGTCAGCCCGTTGGCGCCGAGCACCATGGCTGGCGACATGATGAGCTCGGAGGTGATGCCGACGCGCCGCGCCGTGGCGACGATCTTCTCGCCGCCAATGCCCCGACGCCCGTCGGCGCCCACATAGAGCTTGACCGGAATGGTGTTGATCGACTTGACGATGGCCGTCTGCAGGTCGATGCGGCCCCGGAAACTGCCCGAATAGTTGCTCGGACACCACGAGCGCCCGGCGCGGGTGACACAGATGCGCCCGTCGACCACCTTGCTGTTTTCATCCAGTTCCAGTTCCTCGACTGCCGTTGCATAGACAAACGGCTTGAAGGAGGAGCCCGGCTGGCGGCGCGAGTTGGTCGCGCGGTTGAACTGGGATTCGCCGTAGTCGCGCCCGCCGACCATGGCCCGTACCGCGCCATCCCGGTCGATGGAAACCAGGGCCGCTTCCGAAACGCCCTTGGCCTTGCCGAACTGGCGAAGATGATTGTTGATCGCGTCCTCGGCTGCCCGCTGCAGGTCGAGGTCGATGGTCGTCTTGGCATAGAAGGTCTTGTCGGGCAGTCCGCGCGCCAGTTCCTGCACCTCCTCGAAGGCATAGTCGAGGAAATAGCCCGGCTGCTCGATATCGTTGCGCTCGACGGGGGTGGCCGGCTTTCTGCGCGCGGCGACCACCTGGCCCTCGGTCATGAAGCCCGCCTGCACCATGTTGGTCAGTACCTCGTTGGCGCGGGCGCGGGAATTGGGCAGGTTGATATGCGGGGCGTATTTCGTCGGCGCCTTGTAGAGGCCGGCAAGCATCGCGGCTTCCGCCAGCGTCAGGTCCTTCGGGCTTTTCTCGAAATAATATTCGGCCGCCGCCGTGATGCCGAAATTGCCGCCGCCCATATAGGCGCGGTCGAGATAGAGCTTCAGGATCTCGTTCTTTTCCAGATTGGTTTCAAGCCAGGCCGACAGGAAGGCTTCCTTGATCTTGCGCTCGATCGTCCGCTCATTGGTCAAAAACAGGTTCTTGGCAAGCTGCTGGGTGATGGAAGAACCACCCTGAACGACCGAATTGGCCCGCACGTTTTCCGCCAGCGCACGGCCAAGGCCGAAGAAGTCGATGCCGTAATGCTCGAAGAAGCGACGGTCCTCGGTTGCCAGCACCGCCTTGATGAAATGGTCGGGCAGGGTGTCGATCTCGCCGGAATCCGCCTGCCGCACCCCGCGGCGGCCGATTTCCTTGCCGTTGCGGTCAAGGAAGATGACCGAATAGTCGCTCTTGTCGCGCCAGTTCTTCGACGTTTCGTCAAAGGCCGGCAGCGCCAGCGCCAGCAGCACGACGAGGCCGCCCAGCCCGAGCGTCAGCCCTTCATCGGCAACTTCCACCAGCAGGCGCTTGAAGCCCGTGGCGCGGAAGCGCTGGAAGAAGATGACGAGATTTTCCCAGGTTTCCGAGCCGCTGGAGAAAAATCGGTACATCGCCGAGTCGATCCACGAATCGATCTCCAGCAGCCAGTTGCGGCCCTTGCTGCGGCCGTTTTTTTCGAACGGATTGCGCATCGCGCGCGGCCCTTGTTCACGGATTTTCCGGTGTTGCGAATGCCTTATAGCAAATTGCCAGCAAAATTGGAGAAAAATCAGGCAGCCGGTCAACCTGCATGGCTATCGGCTTTGGCCTCTGTTAAACCGCCCGCCTGAGGCGAAAATGGATCAACCCGGCCGGAGGCGGTGATGGACGAACAAGTCCCGTTCTGGAAGCGCAAGACGCTGGAGGAAATGACCTCCGACGAATGGGAAAGCCTGTGCGACGGTTGCGGGCGCTGCTGCCTCAACAAGCTGGAAGACTGGGACACCGGCGAAATCTACTGGACCAACATCGCCTGTTCCGAACTCGACTGCGAAACCTGCCGCTGCATGAACTATGAGGCGCGCTTCCGCCTGGTGCCGGACTGCATCGACCTGACGCCGGAAAAGGTGCGTGAACTTTCCTGGCTGCCGCCGACCTGCGGCTACCGGCTGGTCGCCGAGGGCAAGGATTTGCACGATTGGCACCCGCTCATTTCCGGCAGTCCGGAGAGCGTGCATGATGCCGGCATTTCCGTGCGCGGCCGCGTTTTCCCCGAGGGCGACCTGACCGTCGACGACTACGAGGACCACCTCGTCACCTGGCCGGGGGAGGAGTAGGGGAAGGAAATTAGTAAAGAAAATGATTGTATTCCACATAAGTACCCATTTTCTTGCAGGATGGTGGTGCTAAAGTTATGCTGAAAAAAAGTTAACGAGAAACCAGAGGCTTTGGGCAACGGTGGCCGATGATTGAATCTTTTGAAATATCCAATTATCGGAGCTTCAAAGATGTGAAAGTTCGCGATTGTCGAACCGTAAATCTTGTGGTTGGTGACAATGGAAGCGGCAAGACTGCACTTCTTGAAGCATTATTCTTGGTTGCAGGCGTTTCTCCAGAGTTAATTAGCAAAACTAGAGTATGGCGCGGTTACGAAGGTAGCAGGTTTGCTGGGACTAGAGATGACATCATCCAGTCTGTTTTTGGAGATTTATTTTACAATTTTGACCTGAAACTAAAACCCAAAATCAATTTGAGAGGCGATCAGAAGGGAGAGACTCGGCGCTTGGAGATTGCCTATGTGCCAACTGGTACCAAACGCATTCGCCCACCATCAAGGGATGGCAAAATTCGCCAAGTAGCTGCGGAGAATATCGTCGACAGACTTCGCTTTGACTATAATATAAGTAACCATGGCGATTTCACCGTCGTTCCGGAATTTAACGAAGAACAGATTGTATTTAATAGTCCTAGCGATGCCGTAGTGAGTGCATCTTTCCATGCATCTATGCGTAACCCATCCACTGGCGAAATGGCTTCTCGGTTTTCCAAGCTCAGTGTAAATTTTGAAGCACGTAGATTTATTGAAACATTTTGTTCACATTTTCCGCAAGTGCGCGATATTTCTTTAGAATTATGGGGCGGTAATCCCATGCTTTATGCGGAGGTTGATGGAATAAAGGATCGTATTCCGCTTAGTAATATATCAGGGGGAATGAATAAATTTGCGTCTATTCTTCTTTCTATAGCGCATCAAAGAAACGGAGTTGTAATAATAGACGAGATAGAGAATGGTTTTTACTATGAAAGAATGAAAGATATATGGAAAACAATAATAAATTTCTCGAATGAATATAATGTTCAGTTGTTTGTTTCGACTCATAGCAGTGAGTGTATATCGGCATTCAGAAGCGCGATTTATGACAGTCAAGTAAAGGATATCAAGCTCCTTAGAACTGTCATGAAGAACAATGAAACCATAGTTAGAGCTATCGAGGGGGGAAGTTTTATTAATAGCATAGATCATAACATAGAAATTAGGTGATTTATGCCTGATGACAATTTTGAAAAGGAATGTCTATTAATTTGTGAGGGAGTCGGAGATAAGAGGTTCTTCCAGAAGCTCTTTTTATCTCGTGGTATTGGGGGTGATATAGAGGTAAAATCTGTAAACGAAAATATTGACGGGCAGTCTGGCGGTCGCGGAAATATGGGGAACTATCTAAAAGCAGTTCAGGAAAATGAGAATTTTATTGAAAATGTGAAAATAATCATCATCGTGTCTGACAATGACGAAGATGTGAATGCCTCCTTTCTTGAGGTTCAAAAACAGTTACGGATAGCTGATTTACCAGTCCCTGAAAACGTTCAAGAGCTTGTACACAGAAGAAACAAGAAATCTGTGGCGGTCCTGATGGTCCCACCAGGGCAGATTGGGAATCTGGAGTCAATGTGCCTTCCTGCAGCAATAAGTAAGTGGGGTTTACAGGAAGAACTAGACGAATGGGTTGCTGCTACCCCGGCCTCTACTTGGCCGCTCGGGAAGCAGGCTAAAGTCAAAATACAAGCTCTTATTTCGGCGCACCACAAAAGGTTACCAGAAACGGGATTTGCAGCCCACTGGAGAAGTGACGAGCAGTTGTGCACTCCGCTGAACCATGCAACCTTCAACGACGTGGTGAGCTTTTTGGAGCGTGTTCCTGAGATGCTTGGGAGGTGAGAGGTTTATTCATTACGCGGTCAGTCTTTCTGAAGAGTCGGCGTTCGGATTAACCTTTCCGGTCGATGTGTGAGCGGCATTATGAGTAGACAACTAATGTTCTTGTCTTGCTTTTTCACCTGCCTGCACCAGACATCCTCCGGGCTTACGACTATTATTAAAATCCAGTCGGCGAGAAGAACAGATCAAAATAGGAAAAAATTCCTTGACACCGCAACGGTGGTTTGGTAGGTTTTTTCTACGGTCGGAAAAGTGCGGCTCACAGGGATGAGCGGCGATGGGCCGGCCACGATACACCCCTATAACAAGATGGGGATTTTCTTGCACATCGACGAGACGAAACCGCCGCCTGATGGTGAAAACCTGGGCGAGGGCGGGCAATCCGCTGTGCTGTCCGGCACGAGCGCGGACAGAGCGCAGTTTGCCCCCGAGCAGCGCTGGACGGCGCGCATTGCCTATGAATATCACGGGCTTTCGACCGGCCAGATCGCCCGGCTGATGGGTGCCGATGGCGCTACTATCGAAGCCTTGCGCACTGCCGAAGACTGGCGGGTGAAGACAGCGGCGCGGGAGGAAATCGCAACCCCTTCCGTTACCGCCGAACTTGCCCGCGAGACGGTCGCTGCCATCCGTCGCGATCTGGCGGCGCTGAACCGCGAGGCGAAGAGCGGCAGGACCGAAGACATCGAAAAACGGGCACGCGCCCATCTGGCATTGACGAAATCGGTGCGGGATCTGGAGGCCATGGTGAAGGACCTGGAACACACTGCCGATGCCGGACGATATCCGACGGATGTTGTGGAATTCCGCAGCGAGCTTGAGAAACGCATTGCGGCGATTGCCGCGGAAGGAGCAGCGCCTCGCCCTGATTGATGGCCTCACGCCGGGCTGGCGCGAAACCCTTGACCGGGACTGGCCGGTCTTTCTGCATCCTGCCCAGCGTCCCCCGGAACATTTGCCGGAAGGCGACTGGCGCACCTGG
>JAGRLQ010000244.1:2476-3511 GCA_020441735.1 Nitratireductor sp. | reverse complement strand
GAGGACCTGGTCGGCAAGACCATTCTGAGCGCGCAAGAGGTGGAAGACGTTGTAGCCTATCTGGGCACGCTCAAAGAGTAAGAGACAACGAGGAGACATGCGCATGAACATGAACCGACGCCAGGCTATGGCGATGTCCGCTGGGGCGGTGATCTTTGCCTCTACCGGACTGTCTTCGACCGGGGCGCTCGCCTCTGCCGAGGATGTAGACAAGGCAATGATGGAACTTGCCGGCGGCAAGATGCCGGAAGCCGGAAAGGTATCCCTGACCGCTCCCGAAATCGCCGAAAACGGCAATACAGTACCGATCAGCGTTGAGGTGGATAGCGCCATGGCCGATGGCGACATGGTCGAATCGATCACCATCTATGCCGACGGCAACCCCAATCCGGACGTTGTGACCTTCAACTTCTCCGCGCTCAGCGGAACTGCCATGGCAGCCACCAGAATGCGGCTTGCCAAGACCCAGAACGTTGTTGCCGTCGCCAAAATGGCTGATGGCTCAACGTATATGGACAAGAAAGAAGTCAAGGTCACCATCGGCGGCTGCGGCGGCTGATCCAAGGGATTGAAGGAGAACCGAAATGGCATCGAAACCACGGGTAAAAGTACCCAAAACGGCTGCTGCTGGTGAAGTCATCACCATCAAGACCCTGATTTCCCACAACATGGAATCGGGGCAGCGCAAGGGCAAGGATGGCAATCTCATTCCGCGTCAGATCATCAACAAGTTCACGGCGGAATTCAACGGCCAGCAGGTCTTTTCCGCCGACATGCACGGGGCGATTTCCGCCAATCCGTATATGGAATTTACCGCAAAGGTGGATGAGAGCGGCACGTTCAAGTTCACCTGGGTGGATGATGATGGCTCGGTCTATGAGGCCGATTCCGAGATTGCGGTAAGCTGAAGATGACAAGCCAAGGGCGGGAGGGTGCCCTTGGCTTCTTTGCTAATTAAATTTGGAGGAGACCCAAGGTGAGGAAGTATATTTTCATGGCCGGCACGGCGGTTGCACTGGCGCTTGCCGGTGCTGC
>JAGRLQ010000244.1:0-2407 GCA_020441735.1 Nitratireductor sp. | reverse complement strand
GCGCCGGAAGGCCATCCCTTCGACGAAGTGCTGTCGGGCTGGCTTTTCCGCACCAAGGAAACCCGGGCGCTGGAAGCCGATTCATTTCAGAACCCCGGCATGCTCGGCATTGAGCAGGGTGAAGCGATCTGGAACACCGTTGAAGGCAGCGAGGGCAAATCCTGCGCCACCTGTCATGGCGATGCGGCAGAAAGCATGAAGGATATCGGCGCGCACTATCCCAAATGGGATGCTTCGGCGAACCGCCCGATCAATATCGAACTGCAGATCAACAAATGCCGCGAAGAGCGGATGGGTGCCGAGCCCTACGCCTTCGACAAGGGCGGGCAGAAGCCGCTGACGGCCTTTATCCGGCATCAGTCGCTTGGTACGCCGGTCTCTGTCGATCTCAGCCAGGGCGAGATGCAGAAGTGGTGGGATCAGGGCAAGGAACTCTACTATACCCGTTATGGGCAGTTGAACCTTTCCTGCGCTTCCTGCCACGAGGCAAATGCCGGCAAGTACATTCGTGCCGACCATCTCAGCCAGGGCCAGACCAACGGCTTTCCGACCTATCGCCTCAAGCAGGCCAACCTGATTTCGCTGCACAACCGCTTCCGCGGCTGTATTCGTGACACTCGGGCCGAGATGCCAAAAGCCTTCTCAGACGAGCTGATGGCACTGGAGGTCTATGTCGCCTGGCGCGGAACGGGTCTGACGGTGGAAACGCCAGCGGTACGCCAGTAAGGCGGCCGCTCCGCGGCCCGCCCTGCCATTGGCCGGGCGGATCGCATTCTTGAAATGCCCCCGGCTTCAACTTCGGAAAACCGCGTTTTCCGGAAACGGTACAACTTTGCCCTTGCGGGCGAATACAAGGTGACGACAAGGCAATGGCAGCAAAGTTTTCACGGCGGGAATTCATGCAATACGGCGCAGTTGCGGGCGCGACGCTGGCAGGTGCCAGCGGTTTTGCCGGCAATGTGGCCCGGGCACTGGCCCAGCAGACGATTACCCAGGATGACCTGCTGAAATTCGACAGCAAGGGCCAGGTGACCCTGCTCCACTTCACCGATGTGCATGCGCAGTTGAAGCCGGTCTATTTCCGTCCGCCGGATACCAATATCGGTGTCGGCGCTTTCGAAGGCATTCCCCCTCACCTCGTTGGCCAAGCCTTTCTTGATTATTTCGGGCTTGAGGCGGGTTCTCCCTACGCCTACGCCCATACCATGCTCGATTACGTCAATCTGGCACGCAGCTATGGCAAGCTCGGCGGGCTCGACCGCACGGCAACGCTGGTGAAGGCGATCCGGGCCGAACGCGGCGAGGGCAAGGTGCTGTTCCTAGATGGCGGCGACACCTGGCAGGGTTCCTACACCTCGCTGAAGACCAACGGCCAGGACATGGTCGACTGCATGAAGCTGCTGAAACCCGATGCCATGGTCGGCCACTGGGAATTCACCTTCGGCGCCGACCGGGTGCTCGAACTTGTCGAGGAGATGGGCTATCCCTTCCTTGCCTCCAACATCGTCGACACCAATTGGGAAGAGCCGGTCTTCGATTCAACCGCCATGTTCGAGCGCGGCGGCGTCAAGGTCGCGGTTATCGGCCAGGCCATGCCCTATACGCCGATTGCCAATCCGCGCTGGATGTTTCCGGAATGGTCGTTCGGCATCCGGCCTGAAGTGCTGCAGGCCAATGTGGACAAAGCACGCGAGGATGGCGCGGAAATCGTTGTCCTGCTTTCCCATGACGGTTTCGACGTCGATCAGAAACTCGCCACGGTGGTTTCCGGCATCGACGTGATCCTGACCGGTCACACACATGATTCTATCCCGCGTGCCATCGAGATTGATGGAACACTGCTGCTCTCTTCCGGCTCGCACGGCAAATATCTCGGCCGGGTCGATCTGGAAGTTTCCGGCGGCAAGGTGACCGGATATTCCTCCAACATGATCCCGGTCTTTTCCGACGTCATCACGCCTGACGCCGACATGGCCGCGAAGATTGCCGAAGTGCGCGCACCCTATGAGGACGAGTGCAACCGGGTGATCGGCAAGACGGAAAGCCTGCTTTACCGCCGCGGCAACTTCAACGGCACCTGGGACGACATCATCTGCCAGGGACTGATCGAGGAGCGCGACGCGGAGATCTCCCTGTCGCCCGGCTTCCGCTGGGGGACCACCCTGCTCCCGGACCAGGACATCACCATCGACGATCTCTATTCCCAGACCTCGATGAACTATCCCAATGCCTACCGGCTGGAGTTCACCGGACAGCAGTTGAAAGACATTCTGGAGGATGTCTGCGACAACCTGTTCAACAAGGATCCGTTCTATCAGCAGGGCGGCGACATGGTTCGCGTCGGTGGCATGAGTTACACCTGCGCGCCGAAAGAGGATATCGGCAACCGCATTTCCGACATGACGCT
>JAGRLQ010000243.1 GCA_020441735.1 Nitratireductor sp. | reverse complement strand
CCGGTCATCCACAAGGTGGTCGAGAAGTTCATCATGCAGCTCGAGGCACAGCTTGCCGAGCGCGGCGTGACCTTCGAACTGACCAAGGAGGCGACCGCCTGGCTGGCGATCAAGGGCTATGACGAGAAGATGGGCGCCCGCCCGCTTAGCCGTGTCATCCAGGAGCACATCAAGAAGCCCCTGGCCGACGAAGTGCTGTTCGGCAAGCTCAAGACCGGCGGCACGGTCAAGGTTTCCCTTGGCCGTGACGAGGACGGCAAGGAGCGCATTGAACTCGAGGCAATCGAGGATGCGCCGATCAAGCCGAAGAAGCCGGCTGCCAAACGTGCCAAACCGGCCGGGAAAACCACTGCCAAGGCGAAGGCCAAGCCTACTGCCGGGGAGGAGGGCAAGTCCGGCGGCAAGCGCGGAAAATCCGGCTCGGTCCCCAAGGTTCCACTCAAGACCTGAAATGAAGACCTGATCTGAAACCCGGCAGTGCCGGGTTTCAACTGAAACAGTTTGTCATCTGACAAGGTGCTGCTTGCAGGCAAGCCCCTTGGCAGGAAGGGCCAAACCGTCTAGATAAGCTTCCGGTCAAAAAAGCCGAAAAAATAAAGTGAGTGCGGCCGGTGAAGGGCCGAAAGCCGGGACAGCCATGCCCGGTTAAAAGGGGTATAAATCATGGAACAACTGGAACAACTCGCCGGCATTCGCGATGCCGCGGAAAAACGGCTTGAAGAAGCCCGCGCTGCCATCGAGCGCAGCCCGGATGCCAAGCTGGTGGCATCGCTCAACCTGCTGATCGACGATCTCAGAAAGTCGTTTGAGGCAGAGGGCGCAATGGCCGCAGCCGAGCCGTCCGCGGAGGCGCCGGCCGAAGAGGCTCCGCAGGCCGAAATCCTTGCCGAGGAAAGCCCCGTGGAAACCAATTCCGAGGTTCAGCACGAACCGGAAGCGGTAGCAGAAACTGCGCCTGCAGCCGAGGAATTTTCCCTTGAGGACAGTCTTGAGGCCGAACTCCTCAGCGTCGACGACGGATCTTCCAGTTCCTGAAACAAATGTAATAACAACATACTAAGGTAATTTCTTGAAGTATATTGTTAGGTATTGCCGATCCCGGCCAAAGTGCCGGGATGGCAACATCCGGCTGCCGTCTCAGCTTTCCGCCAGGGTTGCGCGGATTTTCTCGGCATGCCCGGCAAGCACGTCCTGATCTGCCATGGCGCCGGTATGGGGCCGCAGGCTCACGCCCTCGAAACGGGGGATGACATGCACATGCAGGTGGAAGACCACTTGTCCGCCGGCTGGCTCGTTGAACTGCTGAACCGTTACCCCGTCGGCGCCGAAGGCCTTGACGACGGCCCGCGCCATCTTTGCCGTTGTCCGTGAGACCGCTTCGATGATCCCGTCATCGGCATCAAGCAGGTTGCGGGCGGCCCGCTTGGGCAGTACCAGGCAATGACCATCGCCACGCGGCATGATGTCCATGATCACCAGCGTGTCGTCATCTTCGTGGACCTTGTGGCTCGGCAGGTCGCCACGCAGGATCTTGGCAAAGATGTTGTTGTCGTCATACGGCTCGGGCATCAATTCTCCCTTTGATAATTCACGGTTTCCTGCTGCACACTATGGGCAGAAGAACAAAGCGGTTCAAGCTGCCCCACACTGCCGGTTTCACGCCTTGTTGTCTTTCATGCCGTCATTGCCCTCCCGGAAGGGCAGATGATCGCGCAGGATTTCCTGCTCCATCTCCACATGATGGCGTTCCGACTGAAGATAGTCGGCGACGGCCCGCCGCAGGCTCTCATTGGCGATGTAGTGTGCGGAATGGGTTGTTACCGGCTCATAGCCCCGCGCCAGCTTGTGTTCGCCCTGGGCGCCGGCTTCCACCCGCGCCAGGCCATGGGCAATCGCATAGTCGATCGCCTGATAATAGCACAGTTCGAAATGCAGGAAGGGATGATCCTCCGTGCAGCCCCAATGCCGCCCGTAGAGACAATCGCTGCCAATGAAATTGAGCGCGCCGGCAATGTAGCGGCCATCGCGTTTCGCCATCACCAGCAGAATATCGTCCGCCATGTGTTCGCTGACCAGCGAAAAGAACGTGCGTGTCAGATAGGGGCTGCCCCATTTGCGCGAACCGGTATCCATGTAGAAGGAAAAGAACGCATCCCAGGCTGCCTCGTTCAGCGCGCTGCCAGTGAGATGCTTGATTTCCAGGCCATCCACGGAAAGCGCCGTCTTGCGCTCCTTGCGGATGTTCTTGCGCTTGCGCGAGGAAAGGGCGTCGAGAAAAGCGTCGAAGGAATTGTAGCCGCGGTTGAACCAGTGAAACTGCCGGTCGGTGCGTGCCAGCAGGCCGGCGTCGCGTGCTGTATTCCATTCTTCCGGCCGCATGAAGGTGATGTGGGCCGACGACGCGCCAATCCGCGCGGTCAACTGCTGCAATCCGTTGAGCAGGGCAAAACTCAGTGCCTGGCGGTTATGCGCATCCCCGGTCAGGAGGCGCGGTCCTGTTGCCGGGGTAAACGGCACGCTACATTGCAGCTTGGGGTAATATTCGCCACCGGCGCGGTAGAACGCATCCGCCCAGCCGTGATCGAAGACATATTCGCCCTGGCTGTGGTTTTTCAGATAACAGGGCAGGGCGGCAAGCGCATTGCCGGCATCATCCTCCAGCACCAGATGCTGGCCCAGCCAGCCGGTTTCAGCCACCGCGGAACCCGAGTCTTCGAGGGCAGAAAGGAAGGCGTGGGAGACGAACGGATTGTATCCTGCATCACCATCGGCACGCACCTGCGCCAGCCGGTCCCATGTGGCGGCTTCAACCTCGTTGATCGAGGAGATTACCCGGATGCGAAAGCTGGTCTGGCTGTCCATGTCTGTTGATCAGCCTAGCGTTTAATCTCCCGGCGGCAAAGGCGGCAGAAAGCCTTCAAAGGTGATTTGATCGGCATACAGCGCGCTTTTTGCCGCAGCCTCGGGTGATCGCACCGTCCAGGTGATCACCGGCTTTCCGCTCCCGCGGAATTCCTGCACGAAACGGTTCGGCATATCCTCGATGCCGTAGGAAACGAAATCGGGCCGGTAGGCGGCAACCGCTTCGGTGTGTACGTCGTACAGCTTGTCGCTGCCTTCCGCCGTCAGGCCAACCGGCATTTCCGCGCCAAGCGCCCGGGCATCGTTCAGTAGCCAGTGATTGAACGACATGATGGCGACCGGTCCCTGATAACCCGACAGCGCTTCGAGCACGGCGGCAACAAACCCGTCATCCTCCCCGGCAATCCCCTTGAGTTCCAGCACCAGGCCGGTCTGGCCGGCGGAAAGCTCAAGCAGTTCGGCGAGGCTGGGAACGCGGTCCGCTGAGCCGCCGATGGCGATTGAAGCCAGTTCCTTCGCGGTGCGGTCGCGGAAATTGCCGGTTTCTCCCGTCAGCCGGTCGAGAATGTTGTCATGAAACACCATCGGCACGCCGTCTTTCGAAGGATGCAGATCGACCTCGATGCCGTAGCCGTGCTCAATTGCGGCCCTGGCCGCTGAAAGCGTGTTCTCATAAATGCCGCGTGAGACATCATGAAGACCGCGATGGGCAATGGGCCGCTCTCCGATCCACCGGACAGCCTCCGGATTACTGGCTGACGCCTTTGTCATGACAGAAATCTCGTGCCGATTTGAATGCGGGAAAATGGAACGGACATGGGCGAAAGGCATTTACCAGAATTGTCGATGCCTCAGGATTGGCGGAGAAAGCCGTTGTGTGCAACCCAATTTTGCCACATCCTGAAGGCTCAATGGAATGCGGTAGCGGCGAGAGCGGGAATTCATGAAAAAATCAAACATGCCACAACGATACACAGTTTCCACTGCATCCATCGCTGCCGTCCTGGCCACTACGCTCAATGCGGTGCCGGCCCATGCCGTGGGCTTTGAAATCCTCAAACCTCATCGCGCCATCTATGAGATCGAGCTTGAAAAGGCGAGCGATCGCTCCGGCATCAACTCTATGAGCGGGCGCATTGTCTACGAGATGAAGGGCGACGAGTGCGACGGCATTTCCGTCAACTACCGATTTGTCTCGCGCATCAACGCCAATGGCGACATTTTCACCACCGACCAGCAGACCGCCTCCCACGAGACGCCGGATGGCAACGAATACTCTTTCCTGACGAAATCCTTTGTCGATGACCGCCTTGATAGAACGGTCAAGGGCATTGCCGTCAACCGCCGTGGCACGATGGAGGTGAGCCTCGCCGCACCAGAGGAGCGTGAGGTGGAACTGGAAGCCGCCAACTTCATTTCCTCCCATCTGGTAAAGGTGATCGAGGGGGCCAGAGAAGGGCGCCATTTCTTCAGCCTTGATGTCTTTGACGGTGGCGATGACGCCGACGAGGTGCTCAAGACGACCAACATCGTCGGCGAGGCAAAAACCTATGACGAGCCGCTGCCGGGCGAAAAGGTCAAGGCGATCGAGGAACTGGCCGATGATCCGGCCTGGCCGGTAACCATCGGCTACTTCAAGAAAAACCACACAGATTCAACCGAACCGGTGCCGGTTTATGAGGTCTCTTTCCTGCTTTATGAGGGGGGCATCTCGCGCAAGCTCGTCATGCGCTACCCGGATTATTCCCTGCGTGGCTCGCTGGTTGCGCTGGAGTTCCTCGACGACAGCGACTGCAGGATCGAGAACTGACCTTAAAGCGCTAGTTTGCCTTTGGCGGTTTGCGCCGGTCCCGAAAGGTCAGGCCCAGTTCAACTGCCTTGTCGCCGAATTTGCGACGGATGTCGTCCATGGCGTGCTCGGCTTTTGCCCGCTGCACGGCACCGGTATCGACCAGATCCTGCGGATCGGCAGTCTCGTCGCTCAACAGCGTCGTCACGCCGACGCCCAGAAGACGGAATGGCGTGCCGTCTGCTTCCTTTTCAAGCAGGCGCAGGGCCGTACGGAAAATCCGGTCGGCAAGCTGGGTGGGATCGGGTAGCGAGCGGTTTCGCGTGCGGGTCTTGAAATCCGCCGTCTTCAACTTCAGCACAATCGTTTGGCCGGCAAGGTGTTTGTCCTTCAGCCGCGCCGAGACCTTTTCCGAGAGCCGCCTTGCAACCCGGGTCAATTCCGCAGGGTCGGAAATATCGCTGTTGAAGGTGGTTTCCGTGCTGATGCTCTTGGCCGCCATGCCGGTCGAGATTGTGCGGGCATCGCGGCCATGGGCAAGACGCGCCATGCGTTGGCCGATCGAGCCGTAGCGGCGCACCAGATCGCTTTCCTCCATGTCCTGGACGGTAGCGATGTCGGTGATGCCGTCACGCGCCAGCATCTTCTGGGTTTGCTTCCCGACGCCCCAGAACAGCGACACCGGTTGCCGGCGCAGGAAGTCGTAGGCTTCCGCTTCGCCGATCACCGAAAACCCTTTCGGTTTTTCGAGGTCGGAAGCGACCTTGGCGAGAAACTTGCAATAGGAAAGCCCGACACTGACGGTCAGCTTGAGTTCGTCCTCGACCCGTTTTGCAAAGCGCGCCAGCGTCAGCGCCGGAATGGCCTTGTGCAACTTCTCCGTCCCGGACAGGTCGAGAAACGCCTCGTCGATCGACAGCGGCTCTACCAGCGGGGCCAGTTCGCGCATCATTTCGCGGATCTCGCGTCCGACGCGAACGTATTTTGCCATGTCGGGCCTGATCACCACCGCATCGGGGCAGGCGGCAAGCGCCTTGAACATCGGCAT
>JAGRLQ010000242.1 GCA_020441735.1 Nitratireductor sp. | reverse complement strand
ATGCTGTTCAAGTTCAATACATAAACAGTTCGCAGCATAAAGTGCTCGCAGCCGGCGCTGGGGATGATAAGCTGACGCCATGGCATTCGATTTCATCTTCATGCTGACCGCCAATGACAGCACCATCCCCGATGCCCGGGCGCGGCTGGAGGATGTGCTGGCCGGTGGTGCACGCCACATCGGCTTCAAGGATGTCGGCCTGCCCTTCGATGAGTTGAAGGCGCTGGCTGCCGATATCCGTTCCGCCGGCGGACGGGCCTATCTCGAAGTTGTCAGCCTCGACGAGGAAAGCGAACTGCGCTCGGCGAAAGCGGCCATTGATCTTGAAGTCGATTGCCTCCTCGGCGGCACGCGGGCTGCAACCGTCGCCCCCCTATTGCGCGACCATCCGGTCCGCTACTACCCCTTCCCCGGAAAGATCGTCGGCCACCCCAGCGTGCTTGCCGGCACGATCGAGGACATTGCCGAAAGCGCCCGGCAACTGGCCGATCTTGAAACCGTCCATGGGCTCGACCTTCTCGCCTACCGTTTCGATGGCGATGTACCGGCCTTGATGAAGGCGGTCTGCCAGGCAACCGACAAGCCGGTCATCATGGCAGGCTCCATCGACCAGGAAGAGCGCATCATGGCGGTGGCCGAAGCCGGAGCTGCGGGCTTCACGGTTGGCACCGCAGCCTTTGCCGAAACCTTCCCTGCGGCGGAAAAAGGCCTCGTTTCCCAGGTTCAGGCCATTCTGGCAATGACCGGGCGGGCGCGGCAGCATTCATCCGCCCGCAAGCGCATCGCGCTTGTTGCCCACAACAATCGCAAATCCCAGCTTACCGCCTGGGTCGGCCGCCATGCCGAAACGCTGAAACGCCACAGGATCGTCTGCACCGGCGGTACCGGCACCATGCTCGGCAAGGCACAGCCGGAACTTTCCATCCAGCGCCTGCAACGCGGCTCCCATGGTGGCGACCAGCAACTGGGCGCGCTGGTGGCAACCGGCGAACTGGATGCGGTGGTGTTCTTCGCCGACCCCCACAGCCCGGGCGCCATCGATTTCGACCTGCTGGCGCTGATCCGTCTGGCAATTCAGCACGACACGCCGATCGCCTGCAGCCCGGCGGCTGCAGACATGATCGTCACTGCAAGTCTTTGATCTGCTTCAGCGTTGAACTGGCGGAACGCGCGATCTGATCGCTTCCGGCATTGCCTCGACAAACATTGCCCGTAACTGCTGCCAGCCGGAACCCAGCAGCAGCACGATCACCCCAACCGCGAGGAAGGCGAACGCGGTGATCGAGGAAATATCGACGCCGATTTCCCGCGTGATGATGGCAAGCGCAGCGCCAAGCGAGATCAGCCCCGACGTGACGAAGGCGCGCCGGTCGATGATAATCCCGATCAACACCATGAGCGTGACGATGCCGATCGCCGCCATGGCTTCTGCGGCGCTGGGCTTGTCCGACCACCAGAAACCGTCCGAGCCGAACAGCACGGCAAAGGCCGAATAAAGCAGCAGGGGCGCTGTCGTCAGGTGCAGCCAGAAGGCGACATCCGAGCGCCGTGTCACGCGCATCCGGTCGGCAGTGTCGAAGCGCAATGCAACCGCAAACATGCCGAACGTCAGGGCAAGGCCGATCAGGCCAATCAGCCTTGGGTGCGTGTTGAACAGCGAGCCCGGCTTGGCATCACCGCCAAGGGCAGCAAGGATCAGGAAGAACACCAGGCTGAAGCCCGCCCAGATCAGCGCCGCCAGTGCAACGGGCACCCGGTAGCGCCAGTAAAACAAGGCCAGTGCTGCAACCTGTGCGAGGAAGAGCAACGCACCCGTCAGACTGCCGCTGCCGCTCATCACACTTTCCATGAACGCTCCGACCGAAGCCACCAGCATCGCCGTCAGCGTGAAAGCAGGAAGCGCAAGGCGTTGGCGCTTCACGAACCACTCGGCCAGCACAATGATCGCCGGAATGACGGCGATGGCGCCTGCCAGCGCCCACAGCCCGCCCAGCGCAATGACGATGCCGATCGTGATCAGAATGTCATGAAAACCGCGGATGAAGCGCGGCGCTTCCGAGGCGCCGGGAATATCCGCATCATCGGCATAGCTCGGCTGCGAAAGCTCGGCAAATACACCACTCGCGCCGGCACCAGTGCTCGCAGCCAGTTCTCCATGCAGTGTTTCGAGCCGCTTGCGGGTTGGTTCGTCAACCACGCCGCGCTCCTGCGCCACCTTCAGAAACGAAACGACATCGCTCATGTATTTTCCTCATTTGCCAGCACGGCTCTTGCCCGTGACCGGAATTGCCGCCGGGCCAGCACCAGGACCACGAAAACCGTCGTGATGATCAGCAGCCAGGGACCGATAAACCAGCCAAGATAACCGAGGGCAAAGAAGATACCCCGCAATCCGGCGGTAAAATGATGGCTGGCGATGATGTTCATCTCCGCTGCCTGCAGCGCATGCTTGCGGCGTTCCTCCAGCGGCGCGCCGTCCGGCTGCCGGACCGCCCCCATCAGGATCGAGCAGTAGTTGAACAGCCGGAACGCCCAGCCGAACTTGAAGAAGGAATAGACGAAGATGACCGTCAGCCCAAGCACCTTGAGTTCGAAGACACCGCGGTTGAGCGCATTGCCGAGCGGCAGATCCTGATAGATCTCCACCACCAGATCGGCAGATCCCAGCAGGGCGAAACAGCCACCGATGGCAAGAATGGAAGTCGAGGCGAAAAACGCCGTGCCATGCTGCAGTCCATTCAGGATCGAGGTGTCGACGATCCGCAGCTCACGCTCGGCGAGAACCAGCATCCATTCCCGCCGCTTGTGGGCCATCATGCCCGACAGGCTCCTGTGCTTGAGAGGCGTGTGCTGGGTCAGCACTTCGAAGAGGAGCCAGATGCCAAAAAAGGCGGCAAGGGCGAGTTGATCGGCCGTGGTAAGGGCGGCAAGGGCTTCGGTCACGGTTCAGACAGCTTCCAGACGAAACAAGGTGCCCGCAACCTGTCGGAAGCTGCGCCTCAGGTCAATCCACCGCTCAGGCGCGCCCTCTCGGCACCACCTCGTAGCCCGGCTCTTCCGGCTCATCATCCTCCATCAGTGCTGGAAAGCCCGGCGCGGTAATGTCGAGGCCCGTCGCATCTTCCAGTCGCCGGATGATGTCGTCGGAGTTTGCCCTTGTGCCATAGCGCTTCTGCCCGTCCTTGAAGATGTCGATCATCAAAGGCGAGATTTCGAGGGGGACGGCGTTGTCCTCGGCAATCTTCTGGAACAGGCCGATATCCTTCAAAACCAGGTCCATGGTGAATTCGATGTCGCGGCTGCCGTTGAGGATCACCTGCCCCTCGGTCTCGGCAACGAAGGAGTTGCCGGACGAGATCACGATGGCTTCCCAGGTGGTGGCAAGGTCGAGACCCGCCGCCTTCATCGTCACCAGTGCCTCGCATAGCGTCAGCAGGTTGGCGGTCGCCAGATAATTGGTCATTACCTTGAGGATCGAGGCCGAGCCAATCGGCCCGGTATGCAGAACACGCCGCCCCAGCGTCTTCAGGAAGGGAAGCATGGCTTCGAAGGTTTCACGGTCGCAGCCGGCAAAGATCGAGATATTGCCCGTTGCCGCCCGGTGGCAGCCGCCCGAAACCGGACATTCGATTGCCTTGCCGCCCTTTGCTTCCACCTGCGCTGCAAGCCGCTTGATCTCGCTTGCATCCGTCGTCGACATCTCCGCCCAGATCTTGCCGGGGCCGACGGCCTCGATCAGCCCGCCCTCGCCTTCCATCACGGTGGCGCATGCCTGCGGGCTCGGCAGGCAGGTAATGACGACATCACAAACGGCCATCATCTCCTTAGGACTGTCAGCCCATTTCGCTCCCTTGGCGAGAAAGGGTTCAGCGAGATTCTTGTCGAGATCGCGAACGGTCAGGTCGTGACCGTTTCTGACCAGGCTTCCCGCCAGCTTGGCGCCGACATTGCCCAATCCGATAAAACCGATTTTCATGGAGCCTCCCTTGTTGCCATGAGAAAACGCAAACCGGCGCAAAAGCACAAGCAGCAAAACGCGACAGTTTCACATTGATTGCGACGAAAGAGGCTCCCGCCGGCGTTCAGGCCAGAAAGACCCGCTCATAACACCACCAGGCGGCGATAACGGCAATCGCCACCGAAGCCGGAACGGTAATGTACTGGCGATACCACCGCTTTTGCCCGAACCAGATACCCACCACGAGATAGCAAAGGGCGATAACGGCCAACTGTCCCAGTTCAACGCCCACATTAAAGGAGATAAGTCCGGCAACGAAATGGGCCGGGGAAAGCCCGATTTCACCCAGCACCCCGGCAAAACCCAACCCGTGCAGCAGTCCGAAGCAGAAGACGATTACCGGCCGCCACGGATTGAGGTGATCGGTGAAGATGTTCTCCACCGCCACATAGACGATGGAAGCGGCAATCAACGGTTCGACAATGGCAGGCGAAATGGTGACATAGCCGAGCGTTGCCAGGGCCAGCGTAATGGTATGGGCAAGCGTAAACGCCGTTACCTGCCACAGCAGCGGCTTCCAGTGGGTTGAAAGCAGGAACAGGCCGGCAACGAAGAGAATGTGATCGAGACCCTTGGGAACGATATGGGCAAAGCCGATCTTGATGTAGTTGGCGATCACTTCGCCCAGGCTATGCCGGGTAGTAAAGGCAAGGGAAATTTCCTCGCTCGTTTCGCCGGGACCCAGATAGGCGGAATACCCTTCCCCGCGCGCAGCGCCCGGCGGGTTCATCCGGATCACACTGGCACCATAGGCCTGCGGCCATTCCCATCGAAACGTGGCTGCCCCTTCAGGAAAGGCGCCGGAAAGGGTTGCTACCGAATCCCGCACCAGAGCCGTGTCGCCGACCTCCGGCACGTCGATGGCAACGTCCTCCGGCACGACGCGAACACCATCGAGATAAATGCCGACATCGTCCGCAAACTGCGCGGCAATGGCATTGAACCGCTCTGCCAGCACGTCCGGCTCCAGCAAGCGCAGGGCATTGTAGGTTTCAGCCTGTGGCGAATCCTCGGTATTCTCATGCTCGGCTCCGATACCCGACAGAATGGCCTCGGCGTTGAGCCGGATTTCGATCCTGTATCGCCCCTCGCCTGATTTTGAGTCATTGGCATGAAAATCGGCGATTGCCGGCAACACTTCATGGGCACCGGCAGCAGGCACCCATGCCACAACCAGCATGAGCAGGAAAAACACGGCAGTGAAACCAATACCGTCGCATTCGCGTATTGCTTTCATGGCTTCTGATTGCATCTTTATCCGCTTTCGCTACTCTCTGACCAATCCCGGCTTCCGGCAGCCGCATGATTATGTCAACACCGTTTGGAAACAAGGATCGTGAAACGGCTCTTCCTGACCACATGGAGCGCATTGGCATGGGTGGCAAGTGCCCAGGCCCATGAATACTGGCTGGAGCCGGTCACGTTTCAGGTTTCCCCCGGCGAAGAAATTGCCGGCAATCTGAAGAACGGCCAGGATTTCAAAGGTTCCAGCTTTACCTATATCCGCAGCCGGTTCGACCTTTTCACGATCAACGCACCCTCCGGCAGCAGGCCAGTGGCTGGCCGCGACGGCGACATGCCGGCGCTTGTGGCCAAGGCGGAGGAGCCCGGCCTCTACAGCGTTTCCTATCAGGGCAAGTTCGACCGCATTACCTTCACCAATCCGGACAAGATAAAACTCTATCAGGATTACGAAGGGCTGACCGGCCTGCTGCAACACCACGCCGAGAGAGGATTGGCCGATGACCGGTTGCAGGAGCATTACGCACGCTGCGCCAAAGCCCTTTTCCAGGTCGGCGACCCGCTGGCCGAAAGCGACCAACTGACCGGGCTGAAATTCGAGCTGGTTGCCGAGGATAATCCCTACACGCTGACGGAGGAAGACACGCTGCCTGTGCGGCTCTACTGGCAGGGCGAACCAGCCGGCGATGTCCAGATACGCTGGTTCCGCTACAGAGGTGCTTCCCATACCGGCACGGTTCGAACCGATGAAACCGGTCGCGCCCGCATTCCGCTTGCTGGCGGCGGCAAGTTCATGCTCAACGCTGTCAGGATCTATCCCGGCGACGAAGATCCGGAAACAGACATTCCTGAATGGTACAGTTACTGGGCATCGCTCACCTTCGGCATAAGGGGAACCGGCGAGGCGCTTGCCGAGGGTAACTGATACGCCATCGCGTTTGATCCCCGTCAAGGCGCCATTGCCTTCACCGCCTAGGCTTGCCACATGCGTGAAACCACTACACAACCTTCCGCCGCCACCTTGCGCCGAACGCTAACACTCCCGCTGCTCGTCTTTTACGGCCTGGGGGTTACCATCGGCGCGGGCATTTTCGCCCTGGTCGGGGAAGTGCTGGCACTGGCTGGTGACCGGGCGCCGCAGTCCTTCCTGCTGGCGGCCATCATCGCCGGTGCGACCGGGCTTTCCTATGCAATCCTCGTTCGGATTTACCCGCGCGCCGGCGGCGAGGCGATTTTCGTCAATCGCGGCCTCGGCAAAACGGCAGGCTTTCTGGCGGGTTTCGGCGTCGTTCTGACCGCGATCATATCAAGCGCGGTCATCACCCTCGCCTTTGCCGGCTATGCAGCCAGCTTTCTGCCCCTGCCCGAACCGGTTCTCGCAATCGGCATCCTCGCCATTCTTGCGGCAATCGCCTGCTGGGGCGTGCGTGAGAGCGTGATATTTGCCGCCGTCATCACCGTGCTGGAACTGGCAACCCTCGTTCTGGTCGCAGCTTTTGGCCTGCCGCAATTCGTTTCACCGGAAACAATTGCAGCGGCCTTCACCCCGCCGGACAGCATCGCATCCCTTAATCCGGTCCTGGCCGCTGCCATTCTCGCCTTCTTCGCCTTTATCGGCTTCGAGGATATCGAGAACATGGCGGAAGAAACACAGGACCCGGCCAGAACCGCCCCGCGTGCAATCCTCTGGACACTGGGACTGACGGCCATCGTCTATCTTGCCGTTTCGCTGGTCGCAGCCAGCGTACCCGAGCGCGAACTGATCAGCACTTCCAACGCACCCATGGCGGTGTTGTTCGAGCTGGCAACAGGCTATCCCGGCGATGCGGTTGCCGTGATGGCCTCCATTGCCATGATTAACGGCATTCTGGTGCAGATCGTCATGGCAGCACGCGTGCTCTACGGCATGGCCGGGGAAGGCCAGATGCCGGCATTTCTCGGCAGGGTCCATGCCCGCAGGCGCACGCCCGTGGTGGCCACCTTGCTTACCACCGCCATCATCCTGCTGCTTGCCATGATCTTTCCGCTTGTGGCACTTGCGGAAATAACCAGCCTGATAACGCTCGCCGTCTTTGCGATGGTCAACCTGTCACTGTTCGCCATCGGCAGAAAAAGCAAAGACCATCTGGCCGCGCGTTTTTACTGGTGGGGCATCCCAGCCGCTGCGCTGTGCATCGTGATTTTGTTCTGGAATCTTGCTGGCATGGTGTAGCATTCCCGCACCGATTTGAGCTCGAAAGTACCAATCATGCCCTTCGCAAACCGATTGAGAACATTACTCGCATTCGCGGCGCTGACGCTGTTTCAGGCCCTGCCGGCACCGGCGGCTGAAATACTGGAAGAAATAGCCTTCGACGGCGAAACAATTACGATCGTGGAAGCTGAAGACGGCCAGCGCGCAATCCTTTTGGGAGACCGCGAACTGGGCAGGAACTGGTTTGCCGGATTTGATCGCGTTACCGAAGTCTATGACCAGCCGGTCGCCCTGTTTTATCTCGGCGATGGCGGCAATGCCTGCGCGCCTTCTACCCTGATCGTATGGCGGGGTGACGACGGCGCGATCCGAAGCCTCAACCATGGCGATGACTGCGGCACCCCCGCCCCGGCCATCAGCGACAACGGCATCGTTTTCGTGCCCTATCTGCTTCCCGGTGAAACCGCGCCGGTCCATCGCTGGACGCCGCCGGACGGTATCGAAACGGTTGGAGTGCTGCATTATGCACCGGAGCCCGAAACAGGATGGGACACTGTTGCAGCCGATACAATCAGCTACCCCCTGGACCTGCTCCGCAACGAGGCGCTCTATTCTGCCGCGTTCGGCCTGCTCGGCACAGATGACATGGCGGACTATGCTCGTGGCCTGAGCGTTGCCAGCGAACCGCAGATACGCAATGGCCTGCTGACGGGTACCGGCTGTGTCCCGCATAATTGCGGCGGGGCCGACTCCTTGATCATTGCCGACACGGCAAACCGCAAGCTCTATCTCGCACAGCAGCGCGACGGCACAATCCGGCAATGGCCGGAAGCATCAGGCTGGCCTGCCGGTGCGGCTGCGCTGTTCAAGGAGTTTGCCGCCGGCCGCCAGTGAGACCACAGGCGGACGGACGACAATCTGGATTTGCTACTTCGCCTTCACCGGGCAGGTCGAAAGGCCCAGAATGCTGTAAATCGGGCAGGTCGACAGCAGGCCGGTTGCCAGCGGAACGATGCCGATCAGGGCCCAGTAACGCCAGGATGCCTCCGGATAGAGGAAGAACGCGGCAAGAAGGGCTATACCGACAACAATACGCAGAATGCGGTCGATGCCGCCAACATTGGTCTTGAACATCTGATTCTCCTTTCAGAAACGATGGAGACAGAAAAGCACTTTGCCGCCTCCGGTTCAGTGACTTGGTCACCAAATCGGGGAATTCGCCTCCGGCAATCCGAACAGGGCTCTAGCGCTGCTCCAGACTGCGCAAAAGCGCGGCCCGGTCAACGATCTCCACCGCGCCGCGTTCCAGCCGGACGATGTTGTTCTGCTTCAGCTTCTCCAGCTTGCGGCTCACCACCTCGCGCGAAGAACCGATGACCGCCGCCAGTTCCCCATGGGTGAGTTCCACCTTCTCCCCATTCCGGCTGCGCTCGATCAGGGCGCTGGCCAGGCGCTGGTCCACGGTAACGAAGGCAACCATTTCCAGCAGCCGCGTCACGTCACCCAGTCTCTCGCCAAAGGCGTTGAAGACAAACGAGCGGAAACTTTCAGACTGCGCCATCAACTCGACGAACAGCGCTGGCGGGATCATCACGGCCACCAGATCGGTTTCGGCAATAGCCTCCCCTGAATAGGTGCGGCCACCAATCAGCCCGACGGTCGTCTGCACGCAGGTTTCACCGGCCTCGACAGAATAAAGCAGGATTTCCCGTCCCGATTTTCCGGTCAGGAAAACGCCAACCCTGCCGGAAAGAACCAGGACAAAGCCGCCCGGTTCATCGCCCGGTCTGAACAGGATCGTGCCCTGCGGCACCAAGGCCGGTTTTAACGCCAGAAGCCGCGCCCGCACCGTCTCGTCCAGAAGTCGCGCATAGGGGCTGTGGGCGATCCAGTCCTGATCCTGCTGCATCTGCTGAACCCGCCTGCCCCTCAGTGTCCCTCATACTCGATCAGCGTGCGCACCGGGACGCCCAGCGCCTCGATCTTCTTGCGCCCGCCAAGCTCCGGCAGATCGATGACGAAACAGGCAGCCACCACATCGGCACCCATCTGCTGGAGCAGCTTAACCGCACCTTCCGCCGTACCACCGGTAGCGATCAGGTCGTCAACCAGAATGACCTTGTCGCCCTTCGCAACCGCATCCTTGTGCATCTCCATCTCGTCGACGCCATATTCCAGCGAATAGGCGATGCGCACGGTTTCGTGCGGCAGCTTGCCCTTCTTGCGGATCGGCACGAAACCGCAGGACAACTGATGCGCCATGGCACCACCGAGGATGAAGCCGCGAGCCTCAACCCCCGCAACCTGCTTCACCCCCGTTCCGCTATAGGGGTGAACGAGTTCGTCCACCGACCGCCGGAAAGCCCGGGCATTGCCCAGCAAGGTGGTGATATCGCGGAACAGGATACCCTTGTGCGGATAGTCGGGAATGGT
>JAGRLQ010000023.1:4163-5253 GCA_020441735.1 Nitratireductor sp. | reverse complement strand
CATCTGTTCCGCATCCTCGGCCAGTTGAAGGACGAAGGTAAGACCGTCGTCCTGATCACCCACAAGCTGCGAGAGATCATGGCGATCACCGACACCGTTTCCGTCATGCGGCGCGGTGAAATGGTGGCCACCAGAACCACGGCCGACACCAGCGTCGAGGAACTGGCCGAACTCATGGTCGGGCGGCGTGTCCTGCTGCGTGTTGAAAAAGGTGAGGCGAAGCCCGGCGGGGTAAAGCTCTCCGTCAAGGGGCTTACCGTCGAGGACAGCCGCAAGGTCACCATGGTCGACAATGTCAGCTTCGAGGTGCGTGCCGGCGAGATTGTCGGCATTGCAGGCGTTGCCGGCAACGGCCAGTCGGAACTGCTGCAGGCGATCGCAGGCATACGAAGGGCAAAGTCCGGCTCGGTCGTCCTCGATGGTTCACCCGTGGACCTTTCGGGTTCCGGCGGTGCCGGCAGTCTGCGCAGCCGGGGGCTTGCACATGTTCCCGAGGACCGTCACCACATGGGGCTGGTTCTGCCCTTCGAGGAGAACGAGAACGCAATTCTCGGTTATCAGGATCAGAAAGCCTATCTCAGTGGACCGCTGCTCAACATCGACGCCATCAGGGCCGACGCACGCACGAAGATCGAACAATACGACATCCGCCCGCCCGATTGCCGGTTGAAGACCGCGAATTTCTCCGGCGGCAACCAGCAGAAGATAGTGCTGGCCCGCGAGATGGAGCGCGATCCCGTGGTACTGCTGGTCGGTCAGCCTACCCGGGGCGTTGATGTCGGCGCCATCGAGTTCATTCACAAACGCATCATCGAAATGCGCGATTCCGGCAAGGCGATCCTGCTGGTTTCCGTCGAGCTTGATGAAATCCGCTCCCTTTCCGACCGAATCCTGGTGATGTTCGCCGGCAGGGTTGTCGGCGAACGCACGCCTGAGGCAACAGAAGGCGAGCTCGGCCTGCTGATGGCCGGTGTTCAGGATGGTGAGCACAACAAGGGCAAGGCGGCATGACAGCATTCGAACCGCGCATTTCCCTTGTTACCCTCGGCGTGACCGACATGGCCCGCGCCCGCGCCTTTTATGAAGCGCT
>JAGRLQ010000023.1:0-4104 GCA_020441735.1 Nitratireductor sp. | reverse complement strand
GTGCTCGGCCTGTTCGGCCATGACGAACTGGCAAAGGATGCCGGCATCAAGAGTGCTCCGCCCCCTGCCTTTCGTGGCATGTCGCTTGCCTATAACTGCCGCAGCGAAAAGGAAGTGGACGAGGCTTTCGTTCACGCTGTCTCTTGCGGTGCAAAGGCGGTGAAGCAGCCGGAGAAGGTCTTCTGGGGTGGTTATTCAGGGTATTTTGCCGATCCCGACGGCCATCTCTGGGAGGTTGCCTTCAACCCCTTTTCTCCCCTTGATGGCGATGGACACATGCAGGTCGAGCCGGATGACGGCGGGGAGGATGCATGAAGCACCAGCTTCCCAAATGGGTCGATTACGGCCTCATCCCGCTGCTGAACCTGATCACGGCGTTCCTTGTTGCCGGCCTCGTCGTGCTGCTTGTCGGGGAGAATCCGCTTGAGGCCGCCTACCTGCTGGTGCGCGGCGCCTTCGGCTATGGCGGTGGCATCGGCTACACGATGTTTTATGCCACCAACTTCATCTTTACCGGCCTTTCGGTGGCGGTCGCCATTCATTGCGGCCTGTTCAACATCGGCTCCGAAGGTCAGGCCTATGTCGGCGGCATCGGCGTTGCCGCCGCCTGCCTGGCACTCGACCACTATGTTCCCTGGTATGTGACCTTTCCGCTTGCCGTTGTCGGCGCTGCGGCTTTCGGCGCTGCTTGGGCGCTCATTCCTGCCTGGCTGCAGGCAAAGCGCGGTAGCCATGTGGTGATCACCACCATCATGTTCAATTTCATCGCCTCCGCGTTGATGATCTATCTGCTGGTGGAGGTCTTCAAGCCGGCAGGCTCAATGGCGCCGGAAACCCGCACCTTCGAAACCGGCGGCCAGCTTCCCAAGCTCGACTGGCTGTTTGAACTGTTCGGCACCTCGCTGGGCGGTGCGCCCTTCAACATCTCCTTCCTGCTGGCGCTTGCTGCCTGCTGGGCGGTCTGGCTGCTGATCTGGCGCACCCGGCTCGGCTATGAAATCCGTACCACCGGCACCAATCCCACTGCCGCCGTCTATGCCGGCATTCCGCAGGTGCGCACCATCGTCATCGCCATGCTGATTTCCGGCGCCTTGGCCGGCATGATGGGACTCAACCCGATCATGGGCGACCAGTACCGCCTGCAGGAGAGTTTCCCGGCAGGCGCGGGTTTCGTTGGTATTGCCGTCTCGCTGATGGGCCGCAACCATCCTGTCGGCATCATTTTCGCTGCCATCCTGTTCGGCATGTTGTGGCAGGGCGGTGCCGAATTGGCCTTCGACATGCCCAACATCTCCCGCGACATGATCGTCGTCATCCAGGGACTGGTGATCCTGTTTGCCGGAGCGCTGGAACACATGTACCGCCCGGCACTATCGGGCTTCTTTGCCGGTCGCCAGCGCCAGCCTGCCGGGGCTGCGGCACCCGCATCCGGGGAGGCGGGATGATGGATTTCCTCGGCCTGCTCCAGATACTCGATTCAACCGTCCGGCTGTCGACGCCGCTGCTGCTGGCAGCCCTTGCCGGTCTCTACTCCGAGCGTTCCGGCGTCTTCGACATCGGCCTTGAAGGCAAGATGCTGGGCGGCGCCTTTGCCGCAGCCGCTGCAGCCGTTGTCTTCGGCAATCCATGGATTGCCCTGCTCTTTGCCCTGCTTGCATCGCTGGGTCTGGCCATTATCCATGCCTTCGCCTCGATCACGGTGAAGGGAAACCAGATTGTTTCCGGCGTGGCGATCAACTTCGTCGCGGCGGGGCTAACCGTGCTGCTTGGCCAGAGCTGGTTTGGCCGGGGCGGGCGCACTCCGCAGATCGGCCAGGAGGCGCGCTTCAACCCGGTCGAACTGCCCGGCGCCGATACACTTTCCGGCATTCCCTTTCTCGGGCCGATCTATCGCGACCTGATTTCGGGTCATAACATCATCGTCTATTTTGCCTTTCTCATGGTGCCGGTCACCTGGTGGGTGATCTTCAGAACCCGCTTCGGCCTGCGTTTGCGCGCTGTCGGTGAAAATCCTGCCGCCGTTGATACCGCCGGTATCAGCGTGGTCTGGGCGCGCTACCGGGCGGTGATGATCTGTGGCCTGTTGTGCGGCTTTGCTGGAGCCTATCTTTCTATCGGCCTGTCGGCAGGCTTCGTCCAGAACATGACGGCCGGCAAGGGGTTCATTGCGCTTGCCGCCCTGATCTTTGCCAAATGGCGGCCGCTCAACGCCATGTGGGCCTGCCTGCTGTTCGGCTTTCTCGATGCGGTGGCAATCCGCCTTCAGGGCGTGCCGCTGCCGGTCATCGGCGCCGTGCCGGTGCAGTTCATTCAGGCGCTGCCTTATATCCTCACAGTTGTTCTGCTGGCCGGGTTCATCGGCAAGGCCGTGCCACCCAAGGCGGGCGGCGTGCCTTATACCAAGGAGCGGTGATGGCTGAAGACCTGCACAAGATGGCGCTGGAAGCTGCCGCCCACGCCCACGCGCCCTATTCCGACTTTCCGGTGGGGGCCGCGATCCGCACCACAGATGGCCGCACTTACGCAGGCTGCAACGTGGAGAATGTTTCCTATCCCGAAGGCTGGTGCGCGGAAACCAGCGCCATCGCCCACATGGTGATGGATGGCGGCGGTAAGATAGCCGAAGTGGCGGTGCTGGGCCTCAAGGCCAATCTGTGCACCCCCTGCGGCGGCTGCCGCCAGCGGCTTGCCGAATTCGGCACGGCTGAAACGAAAGTGCATCTGTGCAACGCGGAAGGCCTTGTTGAAACCGTGACCCTGGGCGACCTGTTGCCTAACAGTTTCGACATGGGGGAAGCTCCGTGAGAGCAGCAACGAAAACCCTGATCGAGCGTCTCGACGGGCTGATGCCGCAAACCGCCCTGGTGCTGGGCTCGGGGCTAGGCAAACTGGCTGAACAGGTAACCGGTGCTATCCACATCCCCTATGGCGATCTGGAGGGCTTTCCCGCTGGCGGCGTTTCCGGTCATGCCGGGGAAGTGGTGGCGGGCCATATCGGCCATGCGCAGGTCATCCTGCTGTCGGGCCGGGTGCATTACTATGAGCACGGCAACGCCGCTGCCATGCGGTTGCCGATAGAATGCCTTGCAGACATCGGCGTCAAACAGCTGATCCTCACCAATTCCGCCGGCTCCCTGCGCGAGGACATGCCGCCCGGTTCGGTCATGCTGATCACCGATCACATCAACTGGTCGGGCATGAACCCGCTGATCGGCGAGGAAAGTGACCGTCGCTTTGTCGGCATGACCAGTGCCTATGATGCCGGCATGATGGAGTTGGCCCGCAAGGCAGCCAGAGCGGAAGATGTCGAGCTTCGCGAAGGCGTCTACATGTGGTTTTCAGGGCCGAGCTTCGAAACGCCGGCGGAAATCCGCATGGCCCGACAACTGGGCGGCGATGCCGTGGGCATGTCCACCGTGCCGGAGGTCATTCTGGCGCGCTTTGCCGGGCTCGATGTGGCAGCCTTTTCGGTTGTTACCAACTACGGAGCGGGCATGACGGGGGCCGAACTATCCCACGAGGAGACCAAGGAAATGGCGCCGAAGGGTGGCGAGCGCCTCGGCCGGGTGATCGCTGCCATGCTGCAGGAGAACCCGTCATGAACCCCGAGGAAGAGCATCTGAGAAGGGCCGCCGAAAAGGCGATCGGCCTGCTCGATCTGACCAATCTCAACGATGGCTGCACTACCGCTGATATCGAGGACCTCTGCAAGCGTGCGGTCACGCCCCACGGCAAGGTGGCGGCCATATGCATCTGGAAGGAGCACATCCCCCAGGCAAAGGCGCTGCTCAAGGATATCGGCATCTGCATTGCCACGGTGGTGAACTTTCCCCATGGCGGTACGGATGTGGATGCGGTGTTGGCCGAAACCCGGCAGGCCATCGCCGATGGCGCCGACGAGATCGATCTGGTTCTGCCTTATCGCGCATTCATGGCGGGTGCGGAAGGCGTTGCTGCCTACATGGTGAAAGCCGTGCGCAAGACCTGCGGCAGGAAAGCGCTGCTCAAGGTTATTCTGGAGACCGGTGAGTTGAAGGATGAAAAGCTGATTCGCAAGGCTTCCAGGCTGGCAATCGACGCCGGTGCCGATTTCATCAAGACTTC
>JAGRLQ010000241.1 GCA_020441735.1 Nitratireductor sp. | reverse complement strand
GGTTGAACGGCGGATCGAACCAGAACCAGCGCTCGGTAGGAAAATCCGCATCCATGATGACATCGGCAATCAGGAAATTGTCCTCGAAAACACGGCCGACAAAATCGAGACCCATCATGGCCCGGATTGGTGAACCGGCGCCGTCACAGGCGATCATCCAGTCTGCTTCGAGCCGGTAGGGCCCATCCGGCGTTTCGATGGTCAGGGAAACATGGTCATCTCCGGCATCGACGGCGGTTACCCGGTTGTTGCCGCGGATCTCGATCGGCTTTCCCTGTGCTTCTAGTTCACGCACCCGGTCCACCAGGAATTTCTCGAAGTGATATTGCTGCAGGTTGATGAAAGCCGGGTTCTTGTGCCCGTCCTCGGGCAGCAGGTTGAATTCGTAGACCTTGCGTTCGTCAAAGAACACCTTGCCCGTGTTCCAGGTAACGCCCTTCTCGACCATCACCTCGCCACAGCCCAGCCGGTCGAGAATTTCAAGCGGCCGCTTGGCAAAGCAGATCGCCCGCGAGCCGAACGATACCTTGTCATTGTCATCAAGCACGACAACCGGAATGTCCTGCTGCGCCAGATCAATGGCAGCCGCTAGGCCAATCGGACCTGCGCCCACCACGATGACCGGGTGGCGAACGGGTGCCGCCGCGTCCTGATCGGCGGACCGCACATACGGGTAGAGCGGGGTCTCGAAAATCCGTGTCATGCCTGGCTCCGTTCCAGCAGATACAGGACAGCCGCAGCACCCAGCGCGATCAGCCCGAACGCGGTTGCCCCGGCATAGACCTTGCCTGTCAGATCCCAGGCTTCCGACCAGCTATGGCTGCGGTAAAGCTGCTTGCGCTCGGCAGGGGAAAGTTGCTCGAAGTTCGGGGGAAAGAGCCGCCTGTCCTTTGCCGAGATCAGGTCACGTCCTTTCTTGTGGCGGTGAAACTCCAGCGCGAAGTACCCGCCAAAGGCAATGACGAGGCCGAGGATCATCAGGATTTGCGGTGGAGCGAGGTTCATCCCTGCAATTGCTCCCACATTTCCTTGTCGCGCTGGGCTGTCCAGATGCGCGGCGTGTCGATGTCGCGTGCTTCATCATAGGCCCGCGCCACATTGAACGGCAGGCAATGCTCATAGATTGCGTAATCGGAAAATTTCGGATCGCATTCGGCGCGGCAGGCATCCCATGCCTCTTTCAGTGAACCGCCGCGCAGTGCCACCTGCGCCACCGGCCTGTAGGTCGAGCGCACGAAATCGGCGGTGTTATCGAGCGCTTCGTTGACTTTCGCCTTGCCGGTCAGCGCATCGCCCCGGCCTGGTGCGATTGCATCCACGTCCCAGGCACGGATTCTTTCAAGCGTGCCCGGCCAGTCATGGAAATGCCCGTCGCCGCAATAGCAGGCCGAGTGGTATTCGACGATGTCGCCGGTAAACATCACATTGGCATCGGGCACATAGGCAACGATGTCACCCGCCGTATGCGCGCGGCCCAGATGCATCAGATCGACCCGCCGGTTGCCGAGGTAGACGCTCATCCGGCTGTTGAAGGCGGTTGTCGGCCAGGTCAGCCCTGGAATTTCCTCATGGCCCTGAAACAGGCGGGGAAAGCGGTCGAACTCACTGTCCCAGTCTTCCTGGCCGCGTTCGACCACCATGGAGCGGGCCTTTTCACCCATGATGACCTGCGGTGCATTGAAAGCGGAAGCGCCCAGCACGCGCACCGCGTGATAATGCGTCAGCACCAGATGGGTGATCGGCTTGTCGGTGACCTCGCGCACCTTCTCGATCACCTTTCGCGCCAGTCGTGGTGTAGCCTGCGCCTCGATGATCATCACGCTGTCGTCGCCGATGATCACGCCGGAGTTCGGGTCACCCTCGGCGGTGAACGCCCAGAGATCGCGGCCGATCTCGGTAAACGAGATCGTCTTCTCCGTCAGATCGCCCGCGGAAGCAAATTGCTTGCTCATGATTTCTCCACTGTCTGCTCGATGGCGCCGAAAATCGACTTACCTTCCTTGTCCTTCATCTCAATGCGCACGGTGTCGCCAAAGGCCATGAAAGGCGTTGATGGTTTGCCGTCGGCGATGGTCTCGATCATGCGGATTTCCGCAATGCAGGAGTAGCCAAGTCCGCCATCGGCAACCGGCCTGCCGGGCGAACCATCCTCATCCTTGTTGGAAACCGTGCCGGAACCGATAATCGTTCCCGCGGCAAGATTCCGCGTCTTGGCGGCGTGCGCAATCAACTGGCCGAAGTCGAAAGTCATGTCGGTGCCGGCATCGGCCCGCCCGAAGGGTTCGCCGTTATAATCGATCATCAGCGGCAGGGAGAGCTTGCCGCCATCCCAGGCATCCCCCAATGCGTCGGGACTGACGGCAACTGGCGAAAAGGCCGAGGAGGGTTTCGACTGGAAGAAGCCGAAGCCTTTGGCGAGTTCGGCCGGGATCAGCCCGCGCAGGGAAACGTCGTTGACCAGCATGACCAGCCGAATCTTCTCGCGTGCTGCTTCAGGCGAAATTCCCATCGGTATATCGTCGACGATGACGGCAATTTCGCCTTCCATGTCGATGCCCCATCCGGGGACAGCGTCTTCAGGAAAGCGGATCGGATCGCGCGGCCCGATGAAGGTGTCGGAACCGCCCTGATACATCAGC
The DNA here is from genome assembly GCA_020441735.1 of Nitratireductor sp. Lineage (GTDB taxonomy): Bacteria > Pseudomonadota > Alphaproteobacteria > Rhizobiales > Rhizobiaceae > Salaquimonas. The sequence goes on along the minus strand of JAGRLQ010000241.1, from coordinate 651 downwards.
GGATCGGTCCAGAAGGTCTCCGGCATTTCGGCATTGCGCGCCTTGCGCACCAGTTCCACGTGATTGACATAGGCGGAACCGTCCGCCCACTGATATGCGCGCGGCAACGGTGACATCGCCTGGGTCTCATCAAAGGGATGGCCTGCAATCTCGCCGATCTCCAGCCGCTCGTATTCGGCCTGAAGGTCCGGCCCGCAATCGGCCCAGTTGTCGAGGGCAGCCTGCAGCGTCGGGGCGATATGGCTCGCATCGGCAAACATCATCAGATCGCTCGACACCACGGCGAGTTTGCCGTCGCGGGTGCCGTCCTTCAACGTGGCAAGTTTCATGCTGACTCCGGTTGCCTGGGAACTTCTACGACAGGATGCTTGCCTGCGGCCTATTTGGTGCCGGGCGTGCCATCGAACTTCTTGTCGATGTCCGTCCAGCAGTCAATGTAGTCATCCTGAAGCGGAGCCTCTTTCGCCGCATATTCCGTCAGGTGCTGGGGAAAGCGGGTTTCGAACATGAAGCTCATGGTGTTGTCGAGCTTGTCCGGTGCCAGTTCCACATTCGACGCCTTTTCGAAGGCTTCCTTGTCCGGCCCGTGCGGCAGCATCATGTTGTGCACGCTCATGCCGCCGGGCACAAAGCCCTGCGGGTTGGCCTCGT
>JAGRLQ010000240.1 GCA_020441735.1 Nitratireductor sp. | reverse complement strand
CTCGAATACCGCTCGCAATGGGGCGATGTGGACGACTATGGCGTGCGTGCCGCCAATGCCATCGAGGAAGTCATCCTGCGTGAGGGACCGGATACGGTCGGCGCGCTGATCCTCGAGCCGATCACCGCAGGCGGCGGTGTCATTACCCCGCCGGAAGGCTACTGGCCGCGGGTGCAGGAAATCTGCAAGCAGTACGACGTGCTGCTGATCATCGACGAAGTCGTCTGCGGCATGGGCCGTACCGGCAAGTGGTTCGGCTATCAGCATTACGGCGTCGAGCCTGACATGGTGACCATGGCGAAGGGTGTGGCCTCCGGTTATGCGGCAATCTCCTGCACGGTGACGACGGAAGCCGTTTTCGAGATGTTCAAGGAAGATGCTTCCGATCCACTGTCCTATTTCCGCGACATTTCCACCTTCGGTGGCTGCGCGGCAGGCCCGGCGGCGGCACTCGAAAACATGCTCATCCTCGAAGAGGAAAAGCTGATCGAGAATTCCGCCGAAATGGGCGCCTATCTCTTCGAGCGCCTGGAAGGGCTGAAGGAAAAACATGCGGTCATCGGCCAGGTGCGCGGCAAGGGTCTGTTCGCCGGTGTCGAGCTGGTGAAGGACCGTGAGACGAAAGAGCCGGTGGAAGAGGCTTTCGCCCAGCAGGTCGTCGCCAATTGCATGGCCGACGATGCCGTCATCATCGGGGTCACCAACCGCTCGGTGCCGGGCTACAACAATACGCTGACGCTCTCGCCGGCGCTGATTGCCAAGAAGGCCGACATTGATGCCATTGTCGATGCCATCGACAGGGCGCTGACCAAGGCAACGAGCTGAGCGTGTAGCAAACAACCGTCAGCGATCGGCGCTTCTGCTGCATCGGACAGAAACTGAGAACCCGCCTTCCGGAAACGGAGGGCGGTTTTTTTATGACACCCCGCTTCCCTTCGAGGGTGAAAGATGAGTGCCTGAACTCCCAATAACCCCGCATACCCGGCACCTGGCTGTGTTTAGGAAGAATAAACAGGTTTTTGACATTATGGCGTCGATACGAAACGAACGGGGGTTGTTTCGATGCCTTTTCGCAGGCTGCTCAGGAAACTACGGGACAATACCCGCGGTAATTTTGCCACCACTTTTGCCTTGATCGCCGTGCCGCTCATGGCGGTGACGGGTGCTGCCGTGGACTACACAATGGCATTGAGAACCACCGGAGCGTTGCAGGAAGCTGCCGACAGCGCCGTGATGGCCGGTGCCGTGCTCGCCATGGAAGGCGCCAGCAAAAAAGAGCAGAGAAAAGAGGCCAATACCTTCTTCAAGGGCGTTTGCTCGAGCAGCGAGTGCAATCTGGTTACCGGCAAGAAAGTCATTGCCGACGGCAAACGGGTTCGCATGGAACTGACGGCGGATTCGCCGATATCCTTCCTCCAGCTTGCCGGAATATCCGGGTTTCCGGTCAAGGTCGTATCGGAAGCCTCCGTTTCGGAGGGCCACACCAAATTTGTCGATGTTTATTTTCTGGTCGATATCTCCGGCTCGATGAACATCGCCGACGGCAAGTCCCAGATCAAGAAACTGCAATCGCTGTTCTCGCCGTATGATTCCAAGGATGGTTGCGCCTTTGCCTGCCATGAAGCGAGCGATGGCACCAATGCCACGCTTGAAAAGGGGCTGACGGGATTTGAAGTTTCCAGAAAATACGGCGTCTATCTGCGGGAAGACCGTGTTCGCGACGAAATGTCGGAGTTTGCCAAAACCATTCTGACGTCACCTTCCTGGAATGCGCGGGTCGGCATCCACAATTTCCAGTGGAGCGATGTCAACGTCATCGATCCGCAGCCTCAAAACGGCCAGGTTCAAAAGGCGATCAAGAATCTCGAATTCTCCTCGGGCGGCACCAGCGTGGAGTTTGCACTCAACGAGTTTGCGCCGAAACTGCCGAAGTCGGGCACCGGGGACAGCACTTCCGATGCCAAGATCGTGATGGTCCTGATTACCGATGGTATGACCCAGGATCCAGACACGGGTGAGTACGAACCTCTCAACACCGCCCATTGCGATGCGATCAAGGCAAAGGGCGCCACGCTGATGGTGCTGAACATCGAATATCCGGACCTGAAGCTGCTCAAGCAGCCGGACAACCCCTCGGTGCTGAAAGCCAAGAAAGTCATCGACAAGATCGAAGCGCCTTTGAAAAGCTGCGCCAGCAGCGGGTATTATTACAAGGGTGATTACGCCGGCAGCGTTTCTGCCGCCTTCGACGAAATCCTCGATGGCTTGAAGGAAGTGGCCTCGACCAACATGCCGGTCTTTACCCAGTAATAGTGCCGACTCTGACGGCTGGTGGACTTGCTGCTGTCGTTCGTCACCGTCCGAAGTGTTTTGCTTCCCGCCGCGAGTCAACCTTCCTTCCTGGAAGCATCTTCCTTGCCCCTTGCTCATGTTTTCTAACGGGCCGGGCTGCCGGGTATGGCGGCAAATCTTCAACACAGCGGTGCACAAGGGCGGCAAAACCGCCTTGCTGTACAGAATCGCTAAAGATCGAAACAAATTGCCGGATTCGGGTTTAGCGATTGTTCGGGAGGTCGCTGCTATCTCCTGCTTCAATACAAGCTGGACGAGTAGAGGAAATGCCGATGAAAGCGCGCCGTTTCACCACAAGTTGTGCAGTAGCTCTGGCCTTTGCCATGGCGCCTGTTGAGGTTTCGCTGTCGGATGGCGCTTTGTCGCTGCAGACTGACAGTGCGTTTGCCGCCAAAGGTGGGAACGGCAACGGCGGCAATGGCGGCAAGGGCGGCAAGGGTGGCAACGGAAGCCAGGGTGGCAAAGGCGGCAAAAGTGCGTCGGCTGCAAGTGCCGGAAAATCCGCCGCAACCGGGGCCGGAAAGTCAGTCAACAAACTTGGCAAGCAGATTGGCCAGGCCCGCGCGCAGTTTGCACGCGACTGGGCGGCCCGCTTTGGCAATCTCAATGCCTTTCGGGCTTCTCAAAAGGCGTTTGCAAACGCCAGTGCGACATCAAATGTTGGCAGGATTGCAGCGTATAATGCGGCGCGCACCGGACTTGCCAGTCAAGCTTCAACTCTGACCGCAGAGATTGATGCCGCCACCGCCGCGCTCGACGGCTACGGTCTTGACGCCGCCGAGATCAGCGCACTGTCCGGAATGACCGCAGCTGAAATTGATGCTGCCATTGCGGCAGGCGAAGTAACAGTGAACCCGAATGTCACCGGTGCGCAAATCGAGGCCGCGCTCAACAGCCTCGCTACGGCGCAGACCGATTTGTCAGGATTGCAGGAAACCGCACAGACTGCCTTTGAGGATGCTGCAAAGAAGGAGGCCAGCGCGGAGGTTCAGGCTGAACTCGACAAGCAGCTGGACCTGCAGCACGGAAGCCAGAATTCGGAGTAGGGATGGTGGCTTTTTGCCCGTTCGCGGGCAAGTTTGCCGAGTCGAACCGGGATACGCTTAATAGTCTCCAAGCTTCTTTTCGGGATCGTAGGCTTCATCCGTTTCTTTTGTGACCGCCTGGCCGCAGCGCATGGTGCCGCTTTCCGGGTCGTGGGCATATTGCGGCGGACCGTGCAGTTCCCAGCCTTCGGACAGTGCCTTTGTCACCTTGTGACAGAATTCCGATGTGTCAGGGCCGGTCAGAAAACGGTAGATGAGAGTCATGACACGTCCTCGGGACTTGGGATGGTTTCAGGATGCCGGCAGCTGTTTGACGGCGGCAAGCAGCTTTTCAGCCTCTTCCAGGTGAAGGCGCTCAACCATTTCGCCATCGATCTGGATCGCACCCTTGCCGGCATTCTCCGGTTTTTCGAAAGCAGCCACAATTGTCTGTGCCCGGGCAAGCACGGTGCCGGATGGTGAAAAGGCGGCATTGGCCGCGTCGATCTGGGCCGGGTGAATGAGCGTCTTGCCGTCAAAGCCCATGGCTGCTCCCTGTGCGCATTCTTCCGCCAGTCCATCGAGATCGCGGAAGGCGTTGTAGACCCCGTCGAGCACGGCAAGGCGATGGGCGCGTGCTGCTGCGACAACCTGCATCAGCCATGGCTGCATCACGGCGCGGCCCTTCTCCATCCTCGCACCAGTGGTTTTGGCAAGATCGTTGGGGCCGACGACAAGCGCTGCAAGGGGGTCTCCGAATGCGGCGATGCTGCTGAGGTTCATCAGCGCCAGCGGCGTTTCGACCATGATCCAAAGCGTGGCATCAGACCCGTTCTGCGCCAGCAGGCCGCTTGCCGTTTGAAGCGGCTCCAGCGTTTCCACCTTGGGCAACAGAATTGCATCGGGTGCGCATTGCAGCGCCACCTCAAAAGCTTCGGCGAAGCCTGCGTCGCCAGCCGCCGGTGTGCGGATGATCCGTTCGCTGGCGCCGAAGTTGCCGCCGCGGACCATTTCCAGAAGGTTGGCATGGGCCGTTTCACGGGCTTCGGCGGCAACCGAATCCTCAAGATCGAAGATCACGCAGTCGGCGGCAAGGGTCTTTGCCTTCTCGATGGCGCGGGCATTGGAGGCCGGCAGAAAGAGTGCGGACCGGCGGAAACGGAACGGGCGGCTGCCGTTATCTGGCGCGATGAAAACCATGGCCTGCTTGTTGCTCGGAAAGTGCGGCTTGGCAAGATGGGGCAGTGTTTGCCGTTGCCCCGGTGGGGTGCGCCTACCGTGTACGGTTCATGCCGTCGCGGGCGACGGAGAGATCCTTGTCGAGCTGATAGGCGCGGCGGAAGGCCTTGTTGGCCTTGGCCTTGTCGCCCTTCATTTCCAGCGCCAGACCCTGGGTTACCCAGGCATCCGCATAACGCTCCTTCAGGCGCAGTGCGCGGTTGGCATCTTCAAGCGCGTTGAAGGAATCGTTGATGGCAAGATAGGAAACGCCGCGCGAATTGTACGGCTCGGGAGCATCCGAATCGAGGCTGATCGCCGTGGTGAAATCCTCGATCGCCCGCTGGTGCTGGCCGTCTGCCTGGTAGATCAGGCCGCGCGAGTGATAGGCGCGTGGATTGGTGGTGCCAAGCTGGATGGCGCGCTCGTAGTCGCGCAGCGCCTGGCGCGGATTGCCGGTCACGCGGTAGACGTTGCCGCGGCCGATATAGGCGATGTCGTATTGCGGGTTGATCTGCAGCGCCTTGGAATAATCTGAAATTGCCGAGCGCTGATCGCCGGTCTGGCGGTAGACCAGCGCGCGGTTGGCATAGGCCTGATAGAAGCGGTTGTTGAGCTCGATGGCGCGGGAGAAGTCGGACAGCGCCTCGCGGTAGCGTCCAGCGCGGCCATAGGCGGTGCCGCGTACATTGTAGGCTTCCGGCGAATTGGGATTGCGGTCGACGACGGCCGAGAGCGAGGTGATGTTGGCTTCAGATCCCTGGGCCGGGTCAATGTCGATGGCGTCGTCTATGCTGCTGGTAGTGCAGGCAGACAACACCAGGCTGCAGGCCAAGGCAAAGACGGGAGCAAGCGCGAACTTCCGCACACCTGCTGCGCTATTGCGGCGGGTGGTGGGTGCAATCACCTGTCGGGGGAGGGGCGCAGCCTGCATGCCTTGTCTGTCGTGCGGTGAATCGGTTTGCCAGTGACGGATCGCGTCACACGTCTTATTCGCCGCCCTAGCGGCAAGAAAAAGGCGAAACGGGTTTTTCACCGTTTCGCCCTTCGATTGTGTCCCGAAATTCCCGTTGTGTGGCTCGTTGTCCTTTGACAAGTGCCCGGGAACAGGAACCGGACGCGTTCAAACGCAGCCCGGCGGGAGAATCAGCTTAGCGGCGGCCGGGAAGCAGGCCTTCGCGCTGTGCCTTCTTGCGGGCCAGCTTGCGGGCACGGCGGATTGCCTCGGCCTTTTCGCGGGCGCGCTTTTCCGACGGTTTTTCGTAGAAGTTGCGCAGCTTCATTTCGCGGAAGACGCCTTCACGCTGCAGTTTCTTCTTCAGCGCGCGGAGCGCCTGATCCACATTGTTGTCACGAACGAGTACTTGCACGTTGTCTCCGTTTCATTCCGTTCGGCCACAGCCTGATCAGCTGTTTCGGCGGCCTTGATTCTTTGGCTGCATGATCGGGTTTTTCTCGCCCGCTGTTGGTTCCGACCAGTGGAGCAACCATAATCAGCGAAATCCCGATGCGGATTTTCAGCGGTTTCTGGCCTTGAAACAGAAAGGCGATGAAACAAAAAACACCGCTCCCGCAACGGCAGCCGTCACCAGATGGGCAGCAAATAACAAAAAGGCCCTGTTTTGTCTAGAGTTTGGCGTGCTTTTGTGGGCGGAATCGCGACGAAATTCGACGGTCAGGCCAAAGCCATTTGCCGGACCTGGCGCTCGTGATACGAATCTTACCGCAAAATCGGACGATGGTAATGACGAATCGCGAAGCCGGCGGAAAATCCAGCACCGAACCGGGCCACACCCCGGCCCGCCTGCGGCTGAGGCTGATGTTTGATGATCTGGACGCCGGCAAGGCGGATGAGGCCGGCAAATCGGCGCCCTACAAGGCGATGCCCTATAAAGCGATGTTAGGCCCGGGCAAGGCCGATCTGCTGGAGCGGATTGGTGAAACCGGCTCTATTGCAGCGGCAGGCCGCGCCATGGGCATGAGCTACAAGCGGGCCTGGATGCTGGTTGAGACGATGAATTCGATCTTTGCCGAGCCTTTGGTGGCGAGCAGCCGTGGCGGCTCGGCAGGCGGGGGCGCTGAACTGACGGAAATGGGCAATCGGGTGCTTTCCCTTTACCGGTCGCTGGAAAAGCGCACGCTGGAGGCGGGTAGCGACGAGATCGAGGCGATCTGCGCCCTGCTGAAACAGCAGGGCTGAAAGCGCGAGATTACGGATATGTTTCAACGGAAATAACGCTTGCCTTTGAGCGTTAAATGCTGCGATATTTCCGATTGAACATATCCAACCTCATTGCAGCTTCCGAAACTTCCTGATGAAAACCGGCATGATTTCCTCCAACGGACTCCGTTTTCTGCGCCGCGTGCGGTTCAGCGCCATGCGCCGCCGTTTTCTTGCGGGCGCATTGGCCTTGGCGGTTGCCGCCGGCATCGGTCCGGCTTTCGCTCAACAGGACAGGCCGGTTACCGTTTTTGCGGCTGCCAGCATGAAAAACGCGTTGGAGGAGATCGTCTCGCTCTGGGAAGCGGAAACCGGCGGCGAGGCTGTGCTTTCCTTTGCCGGCAGTTCCCTGCTGGCCCGCCAGATCCTGCAGGAGGCGCCTGCCGACCTTTACATCTCGGCCAATGTCCAGTGGATGGATGAAGTGGAGAAGGCAGGCAGGCTGGTTCCGGAAACCCGACGCGATCTTGTCTCCAACCGGCTGGTTCTGATTTCCCCTGCGAACCGGAAGGCCGAAATTGACCTTCGCCCGGGTTTTGATCTTGCTGCCTTGCTTGATGGCGGCAAGCTTGCCATGGCGCTGGTGGATGCGGTTCCCGCCGGGCAATACGGCAAGGCAGTTCTGTCACACCTTGGCATCTGGGAAAGTGTGGTGCCGCATGTGGTGCAGGCCGACAATGTGCGTGCCGCGCTCCACTATGTGGCGACGGGAGAAGCTTCTTATGGCATTGTCTATGCCAGTGATGCGGCGGCTGAACCTCGTGTTTTTGTTGCTGCCACCTTTCCGGCGGCAAGCCACCCGCCGATCCGCTACCCAGTTGCCATGCTGAAACAGGGAGATCGGGCACAAACCCGCTCGCTGCTGGGTTTTCTGACCGGAAACCAGGCGGGGAAACTCTTTCTGAAACACGGATTCTCCCCCTTGCCGGGCGGAGGCTCATGACCCATGGCGGAATGGCTGGCGCCGCAGGAATGGCAGGCAGTCATGCTGTCGCTCAAGGTTGCCTTCTGGGCAGTCGTTTTCAGTCTCCCCCTCGGCATTTTCACCGCCTATGCTTTGGCGCGATGGCAGTTTCCCGGACGCCAGTTGCTCAACGGGCTGGTACATCTGCCACTCATCCTGCCGCCGGTGGTGACCGGATATCTGCTGTTGCTGGCTTTCGGGCGGCAGGGCTTTGCCGGGAGCTTTCTTGAAGATATTTTTGGACTGGTCTTCGCCTTCCGCTGGACCGGAGCGGTGCTTGCGGCAGCGGTGATGGCGTTTCCGCTGATGGTGCGGGCGATCCGGCTTTCGATCGAGGCAGTAGATGCGAAGCTTGAACAGGCGGCCTCGACACTGGGCGCTTCGCCGGTCTTCGTCTTTCTCACGGTTACATTGCCGCTGACCCTGCCCGGCATTCTGGCGGGTTCCGTGCTTGCCTTCGCCAAGGCAATGGGCGAGTTCGGCGCGAC
>JAGRLQ010000239.1 GCA_020441735.1 Nitratireductor sp. | reverse complement strand
CACGGGCCTCGACCCGTTCAAACTGTGCTTTCAGATCGAGTGCAGCGTTCTTGTCCTGCACCGAGAGGTAGCGCAGCGCCTCCCGGCTCTGGTCCCGCATGGTCAGGATGATCTGCGGGTTCTCCCGGTGCTTGTGAAAGACGTTCTCCATCCAGGCATCGTGCGCCTTGCCGCATTCGACGTACTGGACGCCTTCACCGAAGTTGAAGGCCACCTTGTTCTTGAACTGCATGGTCTTTTCGAGCCGCTGGGTCCGACCGAGCTCGGCCAGTTCGGAAGCCGCGACATCCTCGGCGATGACCTTCGCCATTTCTTCCTCGCCGTAGAGACCGGCGAATTGTTCCGGCCAGCCAGCGCGAAGGGCGCCCGACTCCGCGCACTTTTCCAGCATGACACGAGGCATTTTCGCCCAATTGGCGGAGAGCTTCTTGCCGACGACCTTCCGCCTGCCACTCTGCGGATCGTCGCCCCACTCGTTTTCCAGCGGAGCAAATTCCTCCCAATAGGCTTCACCTGCCACCGGGTGCCACTGGCTGTTATTGTCCTGCCAGTAGAGTTCGACCATCACCGAGACGATCCCTGCCGGATTGTGGTCGTTCCGTAGGGCGTCATCGTAGGTAAAGGCGGCGGGCTTCGACTTCGGGCGGTAGTTTCCGCAGCGGCTTGCGATCACCCGATAGCCATCGCGGGTGATGATGAACTCCATCTTCCGCTTCTGCTGGTTGCCCTCGTTGAACACGATGGGGATGATCTGCTTGCGAAACGGATCGAGCCCGTAATTCTCGCAGGCGCGGACAAACTCGTCGAACTCCTGATTGTTCAACTTGCGGCAATGGCCGCGGCGGAGAATATCGAGACCTGACGAGTTGATCCTGACCGGGGCTGGAACGTTCATCGTTACGCCCTCCTGATCGTTACCGAGATGTCGCCATTGTCGAGATCGACACCCGGCACTTCCGGGAACTCGGTGTTCGCCAGATCAACCTTCTTGGCGCGGATTTCGGGATCTTCCTCGGCCTCTGCCGCCTGCAAGGCTTTCCATCGCCCAACGACATCGCGGCGCAGCTTGCCACGGTCCAAAACCGGATCGGGACGCTTCCAGTAAGCCGTGGGAATTTCTTCCTCGGCCTGGATGATGATGCCGGGGTCGAGCTTCGATACCGAGACCGTCGCCGTGGGCAATTCCAGTTTCGGAATACGTGCCATGTCGAGGACAAAGGCGATCAGGTTCCGGGTGCGTTTCTTGCGCTCGTCGAACCGTTTTTTGCGGGCCGACAGCTGGTCGATATGAGCCTTGAGTGCCGCTGACCGCATATCGTCCTCGGCTTCCAGTTCCAGGCATTTCAGCGCGAACGCCTCGATATCGAGTTCGCCTTCGACCATTCCGGCCAGCAACTCATCGTCGCCTTCGCAGAGCTCCTTCAACTGGCTGATGCCAGTCTTGAGAGCTTCCGCCTTGTACTGGAGGGATCGTTCATTCATGACATTGCTCCTGGTAGGTGATGCGACCGGCCGGTCGCGGAGGAGACCCGGGGGAAGGAGCCGGCCGGTCGCAGACTTGGCATCCAGGCGGCTGCTTGATGCCAAACCGAATATGTCATGTGAAACAGGTGCCGCCTGTAAAACGACACCTATCGTTTCAGGGGGGAGCGTGTCAATTTATATTTTACAGTTTTCGCGTGGTTGGGGAAAAGCAGGGGGAAAGCCGCTTAAGCGAACTGTTTCCAGCCTGCGATGACCACGCCTTCTATGGAGGTTTCTTGCGTCAGCGGTTCGGGTGATTCGGCTTCATCGTCGAGCCAGAGAAGCGCCAGGCTGTCGCCCATTCGCCGCAATTGCCGTAATGTCGTTTCCGTCAGATCGTTCTTTTTGCGCTCAACAATGACTAGTTGATCGTTGGAAAGCGGCTCCATTGAATCCGTGCAAACGACATGCAGCACCATTTCATGGGGGCATCGGTCGCCACCGGAATTGTCATCCATGACATAGAAGCTCTGCGCGTCTGTGGGAAAGCGATGATCAAAGGAAATCGGCGCGAATCCGTAGTTATTCTTGGATCGTTGGCCGAGCCATTGATCGCGAGCCAGCCTGCCGGCAATGGGTTGCTGATGGAAGCCAACCGCATCGTCAGGGACCAGCAACGAACGGCGTTCGACCTGTAGCGCATCCGCCAGGGCGTCCAGGTTCTCCTGCTTGGGAAAAGCAGTCCCACGTTCCCAGACGGTTATCGTCATCCGGGATACGTTGACGCGACGGGAGAGTTCGGCCTTCGTCAAGCCACGCTTTCGGCGGGCTGCCTCGATCGCCTTTGCTGTATAACCTCTTTCCATGAGGGTTTTCTATAGGTTGCAACTATCAGTGCAATGTACTTTTAAAGTTACAAACGTCTCCGGTTCGTAAGTTTTAAGTTGACACTCTGGGGGGTGCCGGATATTGGCCGAGACTATGGGTAAGCCTACCAATTGCGCGAATGATGGGATTGACCGGCTGGGCGGCAATAGCCGTGTGGCTGCATTCTATGGTCGCACAGTGTCGGCGGTGAGTCATTGGCGTGTTCGCGGCATTCCGAGAGATTTGGCAAAGGATTTCTCGGTGCGTCTGAAAGGCCGGTATTCACCAGGCCAGCTTTCCCGTGCGGAGAAGTTGGAGGCGGATCGTGCCTGACCCGTTCTCCATTCCTCTCGATGTCACCTACGAGGCGCTGTGTCAGAGCGCCGATGCTTTGCCATGCCATGCCCGGCCATCCGTATTGCGTGGGGCAATTCAAACTGCCCGTTTCCGACCCCCCAAACGTAGGAAACGAGCAATGAACAAGACTACCAATTTGCCACCGCAAGGTTCCGGCCATGCACACGCAACCCTGTTTGATCTGGAGGGCATGCTTGCGTATCTGCGCAAGAGCTACCCCAACAATGTCGGCCACAATGTCGAGGCCCTGACCGGCATTCCTGCTGCCACCGTAGACAATTGGATGCAGCGGCGATCTTCCCCACAGCGTGATCATCTGATGTCTTTGATCGCTGCTTATGGCCCGCCTTTCCTCAAGGCCTGCTATGCACGGGAACCGGAATGGATGCCTGCGGCGTTGCAGGGCTGGCGGCTGGACCAGATCAATCAGGAAATTGCTGCGTTGGAACGCGAGCGGTGCAACATCGAAAGCTGCACCTACCATGGCCCCGAATAACAAACTTCCGTTCATGCCCCTGTGGGTATCGGACTTCGAACTGGATACCCACCATCTCTCATTCGAGGAACGCGGCGCCTACCTGTCCATCCTCATGCTCATGTGGCGCTCGCCGGAATGCACCATTCCCGCCGAACCGGACTGGATCATGCGCCGCCTGCGATGCGATGAGGCAATGTTCTTGCGCCTCATCAAGCCCATCCTCGACGAGTTCTGCATCCTGTTGCGGGGCCGGTACTACCAGAAGCGATTGAAGGCCGAATGGCTGGAGGCAAAAGAGAAATATCAGGCAAGAAAACAGCGGTCGGAAAAGGCACATGCCGCCAAGGCATTGAAAAACAAGAAAACAGCGCTCGCCACAAGCAATCCATTAGCAGAGCGGAAGCATGCCAGTCACAATCACAATCACAATCATATGGATAGTGAACTATCCAATTATGAGATGGGAGATTATGGCACTGCCGATCCACAGACTGGGGATAACTCCGACAACGTGCATCCGCTTGAAGCCGTCAGGAGGCGAAAGACGCCCTGATGGCAATGCTTGACCTGCGGCTGTCGAACGGCCCTATTCCCAACATCCCGCTCTACCATTTCGATTTCGTGATGGCGGACAATCCGTGGCGCTTCAAACACTACTCGTCGAAGGGGGAAGCGAAAGGCGCTACCAAGCACTATCGGGTCATGACGCTCGAGGAAATCAAGCGGCTGCCCGTCCAGCACCTTTGTCAGAAGGATTGCCTGCTCTGGCTCTGGGTTACGAACCCGATGTTGCCGCAAGGTCTCGAAGTGATGGATGCCTGGGGCTTCAAATATTCGACCCATGGCGTCTGGCGGAAAATCACCAAGCACGGGAAGCTCGGCTTCGGATATGGCTACCGGTTGCGCAGTTCGCACGAGACCTTCCTGATCGGTACACGCGGGAAGCCAAAATCCACCCGTGGCATCCGCAGCTGCTTCGACGGCCCGCTGCGCGAACACAGCCGCAAACCGGATGAAGCCTACGATGTGGCCGAGGCGATGATGCCGAAGGCGACCCGGCTTGATCTGTTCTCCCGCCAGGAGCGGCCTGGCTGGACTGCCTTCGGAGATGAAATCGAGATGTTCCAGGGGATCACATGAAAAACAGCGACACAATGGCCCAGAAAGCAGCCTATGGAGCGAAACTGATTGCGGATGGTGCAGAGGGTTCTGGAAACGAAAACGCCGCTGTGGGGCCAAATGAGGGGCTTGTCGTCGACAAAGCGGCTGATGAGGTATTTCAGTATCTCAAGACCTGCGATTACCTGGCGCGGGAGAGCGTGTTCAAGCGAGAGCCCACGCCCTACGATGTCCTGAATTTTGCGTTCAAGGATGCCATGCGCACCCACCGCAAGATTCCCGATCGTGAACGGACAATGCTCAACAGCATGCGGTCCACCATGCCCGAGGTCACCCGTAGCGACAAGGAACTCTACGACATTCAGCTGGATCGGCTGCTTTCCGGCATGCCATCGCATTACGGCAACACCCAGCTGAAACACTATGACCGGATGGCGCTCGACCGGATGATGATGGCCTTTGATCTGTTGAACTTCATCCAGTCGAAGGACTGGCACCGGCTGCGTAAACTCGTGTTGCTGCGGGCAAACGGCGCCACCGTCGATCAGTGCTCGCGCTTCTGGAACAAGCGCCGGCCAACCTTCTCGCGGCAATATCTCCTGCAACTGATCCAGAAGGCTTACGGACAAGTCTATGTCGGGCTAGAGCGGAAGCACGGCATCTACCGCAACCATCGCAGCTTTGTGTTGAAAACGAGGAAAACATGAACCCAGAATTTCTTGAGAATTGCCGGTTTCCGGCGAAGTTCCGAAAGGCTCACAGGCAGGCAGGCGGCGCGGCCGTCTACGGTATCCTGGATAAACAATCCGGCCTGGCCCACCTGGGATGGGCTGCCAACATCGATGACCTGTATCAGCGGGCGCAATTCGCAAACCCGGCACCGGTGGCACTTTTGTTCTTCCACTGGATCAACGGCGACAAGATTGCCAAGCGCGTTCTCCAGGAAGTGCTGACCGAGCTCGGCGGCTCGGAGCTTCCCTATGGCGAATGGCACGACACGAAGAAAAACGACATCCCCGCGCTGGTCGATCAGGCAATCAAGAAGATCGGCGCAACGGCTATCACGCCAAAGGCCTACCGGATCGTCCTCAAAAATATCGACGACCGGGAGGCTGGATTGTGACCTGGTTTGGCGCGTCCAACATCTTTGTCAGGGAACCGGGAACCATCATTGGCGAGGATGAGGAAGGCAAGCCGGTGGCTGTCGAGGACAACAATTTCGTCACCAATGGCAGGGCCATCTACATCACACCCAACACCGAAAAGAGGCTTCGGCTTCGTCCGCAAGTCGAAACTGCAACCGGAGAACCATCATGAGCCCGATTCTGAAATACTTCGCCTTCGAGCATTTGCCGGATCCTCTCAAGGCAGTGAGCCAGCCCCTTTCGGAACTGGCCCACAAGCTGGATGCGGAATTGCCGGATGGCCCGGAAAAGAGTGCCGGCCTGCGCAAGCTGCTGGAAGCGAAGGACTGCTTCGTCAGGTCGCGGCTGGGGTGACTGGTGACCTTTCAGGCAACGCGTTAAACCAGCGTTCCGCTTCCTCACGATCAATGAGGGACCGCTTTCCGAGTTTTCGAACAACTATGTTGCCGGCAGCAACCTCGCGGTAGAAAGTCGCCCGCGAAATGCGGGACCAGGAAAGGAACTCGTTGACTGTAAAACAAATAGGGGTGATCTGCGTCATCCTGACCTCCTGCTGTTTTGGTATTGCAGATGGTCACACGGTATTCGTGGACACTTCTCTAAGTCGATGAAGCAAATTACCCGCATTTAACTTCATCAGAACAACTCCCTTGCTGCCTGGGCCTGCGTCATGGCGCGGGCCATCTGGTTTGCCGTCTTGGCGATCAGCTGCAACTGCTCGGCTATCCGCCCTGCCCTGTTGGGATCGACGGACTTGGCGATGACGCATTCGCCATCCTTCCAGCCGCGCGACAGGTCTTTGACGATCTGCTCGATGCGGTTCTCCATCGACTTGAGTTGCCTGCCGCCTTCCGGTGATGGCTGGTCATCATCCCCGAACATGCCGGACTGGTTGCGCTTGTCGATCAACGCCTGGACCATGGCCTTGAGATAGCCGATGTCGGTCTTGCCGGCGTTGAAGGCCTTGAGCACGAGCATCTGTTCATGCTCCGGCAAACCGGCCACGTGATAGGCAACATCGGTGGAGAACTGGCCCGAGGCGACCAGTTGCCGGATGGTATCGCAGCAGCCAAGCAGGAGAAGCCGGTCGGAGATTCGGCGGGGTTGCTTCATGCCGAGCTCGGCTGCCAGCTTCTCGACAGTCCAGCCGCGGTCAATCATGTCCTGATAGGCAAGCGCCTGCTCAATTGGGTTGATGTCCTCGCGATCCTTGTTCTCGATGATGGCTTGCAGCGCCATCTCGTCCTTCCCCATCTTCTCGACATTGGCCCGGATGGTTTCGGCCTTGCCCTCTTTCTCCAGCAGCTTGTGTGCTCGCCATCTGCGTTCACCGGCAACAATCATATAGCGCATCGGCCTACCACCGAGCGGACGGACGGTGATCGGCTGGATCAACCCACGGGCGGCGATGGTGTCGGCCAGCTGGCGTAGTTTTGCCTTGTCGAAGTGCTTCCGGGGCTGGTTCGGGTTCGGGGTGATCTGGGAGATCGGAATGTGCTGTGTCATGGTAGGTGCTCACTTGGTAGGTGGTTAGAACAGGGTAAGCTGCGGGTTTGATGAATCGAGAATACCGTGCGTCTCACGGAACTTGGCAATCAGCTGGGGGCCTTTCACTGTCAGCGTTCGATCCACATCTCCCAAAGATGACCATCGACAAGACCATTGAAGATTGCGGCGTTCGATGGATGGTGAATCTGGTCCGTTAGAGCCGCCGACACCGATCATGGTTCCGAGGTATTCCCCAAGATTGTTGTCATCGACGCCTTCCGGCCAGCGTTCACGAACCTGTTCGGCAATCTTCTCGGTGTTTTTGCGGAACCAAAAATCGAACTGCTGGGGCGTCATCGTAAGCAGGTCTCCCTCGCGCATCGGGCCATCCCGGTACTGTTCGAAGGTCAGACATTCATCGCGCGATCTGCTTTCAATAGACATACCGCAGAAGAACGAGAACAAGCCGGTGTCAGTTTTGAAATCCCACTTCGTGAGACGGGCGAAGCTGTAGCCGCCGCGCCCCATCTCGTGTTTACAATAGCAGCCGCCGTTGATGATGAACGGCAGCTTGTCGAAGGTTTTGAGGCTGGCCTGATCCTTGATGGCGGATATCGCCCATTTGTCCCAGCCGCGCTCCCGTAGGCGACGGCGTATGGCAACGTTGACCTTTGCCTCATCGCGGGCTTTGGCAATTACAGCTTCGGCCATCTCAATCCTCCCGGATTTCGATGGTGCCGACCGTGTTGCCGTTCAGGTCGCGTAGATTGTGTGACCGCACACCCCGTTCCCGCCCGGCCTCGCCATGGTTGAACAGGTGCTTGTAGGAATGATGCAGGATGTTGCCGATGGCATTGCGCCAGTCATCGGAAAAGGCTGCGTTGTCGGTCTCGACGGAGATGGTGAACTTGCTCATAGGAACCGCTCCGACTTCTTCGGTTCCTTGCTTTCGCTGTTGATAAACTCAACATCGACGACATCACCGGATTCGAGTTCATCCCAATGCTGGAGGATGTAGACGTGTGCGGCCTTCATCGTTCGAAAGCTGGGCCACTTGTAGGGATCGCATTGTGTCTCCAGTCCTTCGAGGCGGGTCATGATGATATACCGGCTGCCGCCGTCTCCATAGCCAGCCCGTTCGAGATAGTAGCGTTCGGTGATGGTGGTCTTGCCTGTCCATAATTCGGTTGCCAGAACCGAGATGAACGTGGCGCGGTCGCGGATTTCGAGGATCTTCTGCTTCATGGTAGGTGGTCTCCTGTTCAGAAATTGTAGTCGTAGAAGTGGCGGGCCATCTGCTCGGTGAAACCGACCCCCTTGCGCCGCCAGCCGTACTTCGTCTTGCGAACGGTTATTGTGTCGGCTTCGTCCAATCTGCCAAACAGCCAGGTCTGGTCAGACTGATTTGAGCAATGGGCAGCGAAACCGCCCGGATGGAACTCCGGCTGCCACTCGGGATCTCTCTCAACGTGGACACGTGCGAGCGTGGCTGTGGCGGGCGTCCGCGCGATGACTTTCCACGGGTAGCTCTGCGAGTATCCGTGCTCGGTCATGTATTCGCCTTCGGGCAGATTCTTGATGTTGGTTGCCAGCATGGTAGGTTTCTCCAATTGGTAGGTGGTCAGATGCGGTTGATGTCGACAGGCTCGGGCTTTATGCCGGCCTCGTGGGCGATGAACTCGACCACCTGGCCGACTTCCTCGCTGTCGAGATCGTCCAGCGTTTCCTGGAACCGTTTTTTGAAGTAGGTCTGATGCTCGGACCCGGCGTAGTGCGCCATGCCGAGCGCGGTGGCGAAGGTGATCGCTTCAAGCTGCTTGCCCGAGAAACCGGACTGCACATGCAGCTGATGGGAAAGGTCGTAGAGGGTCATTTTCGCTCCGTGGTAGGTGGATAATTTACACTTACAACTTGGCGCGTTTTACCTGTACTGTAAAGTAAAAAGTGACAGATTGGCAATATTTGCCGCTTGTTTCACGTGAAACTTTACACTATGCCTGTCTGCATCGCGGGTGCCTATGCAGCTGGCCGGTTCCACCGGTCGGTAGGGGGAGAGAGGCCTCCAACCCGCTCCAGCTTTTTTGATCGTGTTCGATCCCTCGATGGAGGCTGCAATGATCGCCGGGCTGTAATGGCGCATTCTCGTTTCAGTGGGGTAGCGCAGACGGTAGCGCGCCAGGCTCATAACCTGGAGGTCGCCGGTTCGAGTCCGGCCCCCGCAACCAAATTCCGCTCTGGCGCCTTTTCTGTGAACCTGGGTTAAGTCCACAGCTGGAGCGGAATCCGAATACACTGCGAGAGAGGGGCTGTCAGCAGGGACCGGGGTTGCTACCTGGTTGCCACGCTGGCAGCCCCGTGTTTTTCCAGCCGAACCGGGTCGCCAATTGAGAAGCCGAGGCCATCCGGCAAGACCCACAGATGATAGGCGTCAGCCCCGTCGAATATGTCGCTCTGCTTCGGGTACACTTCGACAGCAACAGCATCTTCCCCAGCGATCTCGTTTTTGATCCTCTGCATTTCGTAGAAGGTCGGGCGTGTACATGACGCGCTGGTAATCATGAGATGGCGGACACCGGATTCCAGAGTTCGATCCAAGACTGCAAAGACATCGTTCACATGAGCCCTGGCAAATGATCGTGACCATCTGCGGGTTTGTTGTTGCCGGAGATTGATGATCCTCCAGTCCGGCCACTTCCCCGACTTACGGCGTTGCCTTTCCAGTTCGAGGACTTGCCGTCGCTCCCATCTTGGCAGGCTATCGATAGGGTCGATCATCCCTTGAACCTCCATGGCAGCTTGATCTCGACGGCATGGGTGATGTGCCATTCGCCGTTGGCTCGCGGGACTAGTTCCTCGATGATCCAGGGAACGAGGATGTTTTCCCAATCCGTGAGAGGGGTCCATCCGGTGCCGTTGCCGGTCGCGTTGCAGTCGAAGATGCCGATGTTGTTGCTGTCGATCGCATTAACCCCGATCCAGTGAGTGTGCCGGTATCTGGCAACCTTCGGAACGCCTGGTCGTGTCCATGGGCCTTCCCATTGGATGCGGGTAAAGCCATAGATCGGCCAGTTGTTCCGGCCGAGCTCGCCACCGCGATATGAGAACAGCGCTCCGATCCGGCGCAGCGTGTCCCACATGAGGGTCGGGTTCGTGTAATGCTTCTTTTCGAAATCGCCCATGAACGGGCGAACCTGGTCGAGCGTCATGCCGAGCACTGCCGCAATTGCAGCTGGTCCGCAGTTGGCGCCCCAGGCCTCGTTGGCAGCGAACATTTCTTCACTGGTGATTTTGCGTAGAGGACTCATGTGCTCCAAAGCCCTGCTTCAATTCGGTTGAAATCGCCCCGCTGGAGGGTCTGCCGGATCTTCGCCCGGTAGTTCGGGTTGTCCCTCGCCTTCCGATGCGTGGCGAAGGCCCGGTAGAGTTCCGAGAGCGTCACCGGCCTGTTGATCCCTTCCAGATAGGACCGCACTTCCTCGATCCAGGAACCGACCGGCAGCTGCACGGAGATGATGCCGGCCAGTGTAAGGGCCATGAACGAGCCTGGGAGGCCGCAGGACGCGAGGATTTCCGTGTCGAGGGTGCCATATGCGCAGAGCACCGAAGGCGCCCCAGCGTTCGCTGGATAGCGATCCCCGGCCTGTAAATCATGAACCCGCTTGCCAATGGTGACGGTCATCGCCTCGGCCACGTGGAAATGCAGCCGTCCTTCGAGATACAGGAGTGCATCGGCCCGCTCGAACACCTGGCGCTGGAAGAACTCGGTTTCCGTCCTGGCGAAGATCAGCGCGGTGCCGGTGCCATGATCGCCCAGCCGGGCCATCCACTTGCCGATCTCGGCATTCGTGTAGGGCGGATTGAGCCAGACGCGGCCGGACCAGCGTTGCAGCAAACCGTTGTCGGAGATTGTGAGTGATTGCCGGGCGCAAGGCCATGGCTGGTTGACTGCGGCGCAGGGATCGAGATCAAAGCCATCCGCGCCGCCCAGGGCTTCGATCACGTGCGGCGGCGTGATCCATGTCGTCGTGCCGGCGCTGGCGCTGTGGTGCTTGCCGATGCTCATTCGTCCGACCTCCATCCGCAGTCTGAACATTCGAACCAGGCTTGCTCACAAGCACTGCAAGGAGGCATTCTCATTGCTGCGCAGTGGCAAGGTTCCTGCTCAATGATGATGCGACCACAGCAGCCGTCGCGCTTGCAAAGCTCCCCCTCGTTCACGCCATAGTCGGGCGGCGTGTAGATTGGATTGGTCGGGGCGGCTCTAGGCATCATGTTCCCCCTGAATCGGCATCACCACCCGGCGAACCGCGTTGACGTAGGCGAGGATTTCCCCGGTGGCTGTGTCGTCGGCTCCAAAGCAGACAAAGGCTGCCGTTTCGAGATCGTCGGCAGCTTCCAGGATCGGCGCGATGTCGACATTTTTCGGCGGCTTCGGAAGGCGAGCAACCAGGTCGATGATCTTGTCGTCGGTCACAATCATTCCCTCCCGCAGTTGGCAACAATGAATGAGGCCAGGTAGCAGCCGATTGCCGCGATCACCGGAACATCGCTGCTTCGTCCGGTCGTGAGCATGTGAATGATGCCAATCGCGAGGCACATCCATCCAAGCCGGTGGATGCGGTTCGCTTCGGTTTTGTAGCGGGGTTCCTTTTTCATGCTGCCCTCATCGGAAACCCGTCATGCAGCTTGCCATCGAGAAACCGACCGGCCTTTTTCTTGCCGACCCGGCTCATAATGAGATCGCCATCCTGATAGTAGTGGGATGGCTTCTTACCGAACGAGATCAGATTGATGCAGCCATCGGCCAGCGGTTCCATCCATGGATGCCACCCTCCCCACTGTTTGAACAAATAGGCGATCTCATTTATCAAGCAGAAGTCCCGCGTGGCGCGGTGCCAGTCGGGATATGATGGTCTGGCATGCGGCCCGCTTTCCCCGCCCGAGATGATCCAGTCGACAAACTCCCAGCCTTTCCAGTCGACCGGTCCAAGTGCTGGCTCGTAGGATACGAACGTCTTGAATCCTGCATGATGGATTTTTCGCAAATCCTCGCGCCGAGCGTCAGCGCTTTCCTGCTCACTGACCGAGGTTCCGATGATGGCGTTTGGCAATGGAAAGTCGCCAGTCCAATCAAGGCCCACAAGTGACTGCGCACGATCCTTGATCCGTTGCTCACGACCGACAACGCCCCCGACGAGACCCTTGCCATAGAGGTAATCCGCGAGCCTGCCGGGGCGCTTGGTCAAGACCTGGTAGTTATGCCTGTTCGACAGCGCCATGACGGCGAACACCTTGTCGATCCAATCGTCAGGCACGTTTCTGTGGGCGATGTCGCCATGAGCGATGACAAAGATGTTGCGCGGGCGCTGCCAGCGGATCGGATCGAGAAGCCATTGTTCGTTCAATCGGACTTCGCCGGTGAACTTGGCAACGCCTGCGGCATTCACCCGTGCCAGCCCCTTGCGTGATGGATGGTTCTTGAGGCGTGTGGCCGCGAGAAGCGCCGCATAGCAGTTGCGGCAGCCTTCATCGACCAGTTCGCAGCCGGTGATGGTGTTCCAAGTGGCATCCGTCCATTCGATCTTGCTGTGTTCAGCCATGATTGCTCTCCTGTTGGTAGGTGGTGTTGATTGTCATCTGACCGGATTGAACCGCTTCTTGAGCACGGCTTCGGAGATGTATCGTTGATCCTTGCCGTTCGAGATGATGGCCTGGTCAGGATAGGTTTCGCTGCGATCGAGAACCGTCCAGGTTTCGTCATTGTGCTCGACGGTGGCGCCGATATACGGCGTGACATTGATCGGCTCTGCGACCTCAAAGGTGCGAAACTGCTTTGGGATTTTGGGATGCTGCCAGCCGTGGCCGGCCTGTTCCATGCCCCACTCGCAAACCACTTCCTTGAGATTGTCGAACAGCCAGGCAGCCACGTAGCCGCGGTGACACCAATCATCTTCTTTCTGCGGGTGTTCGTAGCAGAGCAGTGCGCAGTGTTCGGCGTCTCCCTGGAGACCGAGGATGCGATCCCGGACAGCAATCGGGTCCATGGCAAGCAATCCCGCCATGTATTGATCCCGGTAATTGTAGATGGTTGCCGACTTGAAGTAGTTTCCCGGTGCCAGTTCCCGGTATACCCGGAAGCCTGCTTTCATATTTCTGGGAGTGCCGCGAGAAATCCCGATCCGCTGCACTTCCGGTGGCAATGGAGTGAACCAGGATGATGTGTAAATAGCCATGAACTTCCTCGTCTAATCTTGAAATGTAAACTGTAACTTTACAATTGGATTGGCCGCTGGCAATTGCAAATCGCCTTGACTTTGCCGTATCTCCAACCTATTCACAGGAGGCCACGATCTTCTGATCGCTTCACTTGGTAGGTGATGGCAAAACGGGTCGCGAGAGCGGCCCGTTTCTTTTCAGGCATCCTCTCTTGGCTGCGCGGTCCACTGCCAAAAGACACTGACCTCCCCGGTGTCGGGGTCCATCATTCCCGAATGCGGGCGTTGAATGTGGCCCATCTCGATGAAGTTTTCGAGATCGTACTGGTCGCCTATGAACCGCACGAAACGCGCGATATCGGTTGCCGTGATGGTGGAAGGGAGAGACACCGTGTCCGGCCCAGAGAGCCCTGTGACGAGCCCCTTGCCTGCAATTGGGTTTGGATAGGAGCCGATGGCGAAAAACTGCTGGTCCTGCGCGAACAGGCCCTCATCATCAACCCATAGGTCGATCGAATTGTTCAACTGCACCCGGGCCAGCGTATTGCATCCGATGTTGTGCCGCAGCAGGTTCCCGTCAATCTCTGGCCTGTCGAGGATGATCGAATCGACCTTGTTCTCGAATGGATCGATCAACACCATGTGGTTTATCAGCAGGGTGTCGTTCATCTTACAGCCCCTCCGCGAACTTGTCCGGGATGGCGAGAACCGTCATGCCCCGTGTGCTGCCGAGCTTTTCGATAGCGGCAATCGGAATCTGCAAGAGCTCCGGGATGCTGCTCGGATTGGGCGATCCGGTCGGGGTGCCGTCGAACAGGTCATCCATCGTGCAGGTGAGCGCGTTGGCAATCTGGACAAGGCGGCTGCCGCCCATCCGGTTCTTGCCGTTCTCGTATTTCTGGATCTGCTGAAAGGACACGTTGCATGCGTCCGCCAGCTGTTCCTGGGTAATGCCGCGAAGGGTGCGGTGCTTGCGCACGTTGCCGCCGATGACGGCATCGATTTCTTGGGGTGTCATGAGGTTTCTCCGTTGGCAGGTGGGCGCTGAACCGCGCCATGGCTGGATGTTGAGAGGACCAGACGGTCACCGAACCAGCCGACCGGTATCTGGACAGGATCACCGCTTTCATCGACCAGCACCCACAGGTGATACTGGTTCGCGGTGTCTCCGAGCCGGCTCTCGGCCGGATAGAGTTCGACGGCCTCGTATTCCGGGCCGTAGAGCTTGTTCTTGATGGCTTGCAGATCGCGCCAGTCATGGACCGGCGCTCTGTCCACCCGCTTGATGGAGAGATGATCCCAATAGGTATCATCCCCCAGCTGGAGGGAGCGCTGGCGGATGTTCACCTGATACTCGTCGTTGAGCCAGATGATTTCCTCCTGCATGCGGCGGTACTGCGCCCGCCACTGTTCCTCCGAGATCGCGGGGTGCATGCTGGAGAACTTCGCCAGAAACTCGTCCTCGGTCATTGGTTCCAGCTTGGCCGGTTGAAACGTCTTGAGCTCGCCGTTCATGGGCGAAGCTCCAGATAGGTCGTGTCGGCGTCTTTCGCTGCCTGCTGGCGATCGAGATAGAGGCCGAGAGCAATCGAGCCGATTGCAACGATGGTTAGAGCGGCCACCGCAATGAGCTCAAAGCGGCGGGCCTTCTCGTCCTGTTCGTGAAAGGGATTATGGTTGCGCATCGTGTGATTTCCTGTCCGTGGTGGTGAGGGGTCGCCCTGCCGGTCAACCACCACGGAGACACCGGCAGGGCTAAGCAGGATTCTGGGTGAAGGGCAGTCCTGCTATCTGGAACCGATGGAGCGCATGCCGCCGCCGCCATTGACCGGGCGGTTGAGACTGGCTTTGTCGCCCGTCGCCCGTCCGGCATGGAAACCGGATGATGACCGCATGTTTTCCCGTCGCGTTGAACTGCGGAGCTTGAGGCCGACCTGACGGTGGAAGCTCTGCTCAACCAGCTGCATCTTGAGAACGACCAGTGCCTTGCCATCGGTGGTCTTGAGATTGCTCTGGCGTTTCCGCCATTCTTCCTTCAACCGCTCGTTGATCCGGTCAACACAGCCGATGACGAAGGACTTCTGGTCCTGCCAGCCGTAGTGCGCATTGCCGTTGCGGCGCTGGTCCGTCAGCCACCATTCGGCATGTTGTTCTGCAAAGCGGGAGAGGCTGGTAAGCAACCACTGGAAAAACTCCCGGTCGAGTTCGCCACCATGGGCCGACCATTCGCCTGTATTGGTGTTTCGCCAGACCTTCACGTCGCAATATCTGGCGACCCAATAACCAAGCCGATCCTCGACGGAGAAGGTTCCCCATTTGCGGTGGGCGAAGCTGGTCGTGCCGAAGGTTTCTGCCTCCGCCTCCAGTTCGGCCTGGGTCACTCCGTACTTGTCCATCAGCTTGCGGGCCATGGACATCGCAGCGAGCGCTTCTTCCTCGGTGCAGCCGTTGGCGGTGGTCTTGGCGAGAAGGGCTCTCACCTTCTCCATGATCTTCTTCTTGTCTTGCATGATTTCACTCCGTGGTAGGTGTATGTTTTACATTTACAACTTGGCGCATAATTGCCCTATTGTAAAGTAAAAAGTGACAATCAGGTCACAAAGTTATCCATCCATTTCGAAGGCCAGAGAGCCGCAGTTCGGACATTGGCCGTCCGGCACCTGGTCGCCTGGTCCCCAATGCGCACGGCGGCGTTCGATATCGTCGATGGATTGCAGCTTCTCGGCCGGCATCACTTCATCGCAATTCTGGCACTGGTAGCGCTTCTCGGTCGGATCGATGGGTTTGCGTTCGATGCTGCACTGACCATCGCAGGCCTCGCAGTATTCGCCCTGCATGACTTCCGCGAGCTCGAAGTCCTGGATGGCCGCATTCCATCTGGCCTTGGCATCAAACCAGAGTTCGGTACTGCCGCAGGCCCGGCAGACCAGTTGCACCGGGTGCTCGGTCTCATAAGGCGTGACCAGATCGTTGACGCTGACCTCGAGTACCTTCGCAAACTGTTCCAGAGCATCGAGGCCGATATCCCGCTCGCCCCTGCGCATCCTGCCGATATGGCTTTCCCCCGGTGTCATCGAGAGCGCCAGCACCGCATTGGTGAACCGCTTCTCGGCAACGAGCCGGTTGATGTTATTCCTGATCGTCGATTTCAGATCGTTGTTTTCGAGCGGCATCGGATACGCCTCCATGGTTCATGAATTTGTCGAAGGTTCGGATGTCGAAGATGTCGCCCGTGTCGTCATCTTCGGCAGGGTCGGGATAGGCCGGTGGTCGGCCAATCCCTTTCGTCTTTCGCAACGGTGGTTTCATGCGGTTCCCTGTTGCGCCCGGTTGAGGGTGCTGTGTTCCTCATGGTCGGATCGATGTTCGACAGTTTCCCGGAGGAAATCCTGCCATGCAGCCGATTCCTTGATGTAGGTGTTCAACTGGTCCTCGTCCTCGGGAGTGAAATTACCCATCTCGATAGCCGCGGCAGCCACTTCCTCGGTGACGTTCTCCGCTCGTCCCATCACCGTGTCGATCCGCCATATGGTTACCATGTCCTCGGCGTCGGAAAGCGCATCCAGGCTTTCAAGAAACTGCCTGGCGGTGTCGAAGGGTTGGATCGGTGCTTCAAGGATGCACCGCGAAGTCACGTGATCGAGCGACAGTTTTACCTCGGCAGTGATCCGTTCGAGATCACGGCAGAATGGCCTTGCTCCCTGCTTTAGTGGTGATATGCCATGCTGCTTGCGAACAAATTCAATGTGGGTTTCCAGCATATTCCTGTTGGCCGTTTCCAGTGTGTCGACGAAGGACTGCATGGCTACCTTGCTGCCGAAGGGTATCTGGCCGATCATCGAACCCATCAAGGTCGTGTTGAGTTTTGAGAAGGCAAACAGGATGTCAACGATCTCGGTCCCGCCAGAATGCTCGGAGTGGAGCCATTTCTCCATCGCTTCGAATGCCGTAGATGCTGCCAGCCGACCAAAACATTTGTCAGCAGAGTTGCCATTCAGATGATCCAAGATGGATTGTTCGTGATGTGCATTTTGTTCTGGCGTCATGCCGCTTCTCCTAGTCTCATGGTAGTGGTGATGATGCGCAGCGCGATGTCGGGTTCGAGATCGAGATGCTTGCGGTTGAGGCGGTCGGCTTCCCGGTCGGCCTCGTCGTAGGTTTCGCTCTTGAACCAGAACGGACTGACCGGCGTGTAGCCGCGTTCGTTGGCAACAGCGATGCCGAGGGTGCCATCCGGCAGCGCCACGTAGCACCACAGCTTGGCAATGAACTCCTGGGCGATGTCGACATGGGCGTGGGTTGAGAGTTCCTTGGTCATTTGGACCTCCATTTCTCGGGCTGGCGTTCCTCGATCAGCTGCCACAGTTTCTCGAACCGTTCTGTCGGTAGCTTGAGGATGAAGATCAGCGGTTCGTCATTGAACCGCTTCCATGACGAGCCGCCTCTGTCTTTGTTTCCGGGATGGATGACGCCGGCACGTTCCAACTCGTCGAGATCGATATTGAGCAGGATCCGGCAGGCATTGTGAAAAGCCATCTTGTCCATGGTGACCTCAAAAGCTGGCGCAGTAGTAGATCGACCGGCTTATCCCTTCCGGGGAAGGTTTGTTCAGCCAGTTGAGCGCGAATTGAAAAGGTCTGGGATCAAGGGTTCGTTCTCCCTCGCTTGGCTCCCCAAAATAGTTGGACTTGATCTGGTCGATGATGCGCCGCAGGTCTTGTTCTGCCAGCGGGTACATGGCCTCGGAATTGCATCCGCCCTCGATGACCTCGACCGCGATCCACTCGTGCAAGTCATAGTGGTTGTGCAGCCGTGCAATATCGTAATGCGTTGCGCAGAGAGTGCCGTCATCATAGGTTGGTTGGTCGCGCCAGATTGTGCGGCGCCCCTCGATGAAGATATCCAGCCCCATGTCACATCCCCAGCGCGTCGTTGACTTCCTGCCAGATGCGATTGCACAGCGGGTTGTCGGAGAGATCGGAGATGACATCCTCGTCATTGCCGTGGATCAGCTGGAACATTCCAAGCCGGGTGTTGTTCTGCCAGAGGTAGAGGTAGCTTTCTCCCGTATGGGCGATGGCGCCGAGTATCCGCGTCCGCTGGCTCGATGGCCCGCATTCCTGGAACATTTCCTCGTCCCAGACCGCGATCTTGAGGCCTTCATTGAGGATGGTATCGACCAGTTTTCGGATAATCCGGTGCTCGGTACCCCCAACTCTGCTGATCAAACGAGAGGGTTTGACCTGATTCGTGGCTTCCATTTCTGTCTCCTTGGTAGGTGATTTGCATGTCGCACAATCAGAACTAGCAATTAGTGTCTGGCTGTCAAGTTTTAAATGACAGTTTGGCTTAATTTGCGCAGTCTGTAATTTTTTACTTGACGATTTCGAGGGGGGTCAGCAGTTTCCGTGGCACCCTGCAAGCCGGTTTCATTCGACCTCGTTGCCACATCGCGCCGTTGCATCCGGCATGCAGGGTCTCATCGAAAAGGCAAGGTTCGGTGTTTCAGAGCAACGAGATTTTCAACGGATCGATCCCGCCGATCTGCATGATGCAGATCATCAAGGCTGTCGACTTCTCGTCCTGGAAATCCTGCTATGTTGGCTGTTCCGGCACCTTTACCTTCGAACGCGCCATCGGCAAGCGATATCCGAAGCTGCCAATGCACGGCAATGACGTATCCCTGCTGTCGGGAGTTCTGTCGGGCATCGCCATGGGAAAGCCCGAGCGGTTCGAGTTTCGCGAGCGGCTGGCCCATTGGGAACCGATGCTGGACGGTGCAAGCGAGATGGAACGGGCTGGCGCCTTGATCCTGGCGCTGTATCTGGGCCGGGTCTACGGCGGCAAGTCCGAGCATGCCAAGCGGCACTGGCTCTATTACGAAAACCGGTTTCCCGACTATGTGAAAAAGGGAACCGAGCAAATTCGGGCGCTGGTTCATGAACTGAACCTCGCCAGCTACTTCCCCGGCGACTTCCGCGCTCATCTGCGCAAGGGTATCCAGGAAGGCGGCGGTGTTATCGTCTCCGCGCCCTTCATCTCGGGCTGGTACGAGAAGTGGTTCAAGTTCATCAACGAGAACATCGCCTGGAACGAACCGTCCTACGATCTGTGGAACCCGGATCGCTTTCCCGAGCTCATGCAGGAGATCGAGGAATCGGGCGCTCCCTACGTCATGGTCTACAAAAACAAGATCGAGGACGGAAAACTCGCCTGCTATCATCGTGTCGGGATGAAGCCGAAGTTCTTCGTCTACTCCAACAGCCAGCGCACGGGTTCGGTTGTCGACCACAATTCCAGTGGGACCGGTACGCCATTCCGCTTCAAGCCGGTTGATATCGAGGACATCGATGCCGACACCAAGGTTGAGATCGTCCGCTGCAAGGCGGGCTATGCCGATTACATCAAGGGCCTGTACCTGCAAGAGAACATCCCGTGGACTTCCGGCCCGCTGAACTTCCTCATCTATCTCGATGACATGCTCGCCGGCATCCTGACCTTTTCCATGCCGAAGCATAATATCGGCAGCCACAAGACAACCGAGTACGTCTACCTGTTGTCGGACACCTGCACGACCAGGTTCGGCAGGGTTTCCAAACTGATCGCCATGCTGGCCTGCCAGAGCGATGTATTGCGGGAAGCCAGCCATCGCCTGCTGCATCGCCGCCCCATCAAGGCGGTGGTTACCACGGTTCGCTCGAACCACCCGGTCTCGATGAAATACCGGGGCATCTACAAGATCCTCAAAAAGCAGGAGGCAGACGCCAACGAGCGTTCCGGCGCCCGGTTCATCATCAATTACGAGGGGCATCCCCGCGAGCAATCACCGCAGGAAGTCTATGCGGAATGGTTCAAGCGGTATTTCAAGGATGACCGCAACCGACAGGTGACTACCAGCTATGCCCGCTGACGCACCACTCGAAACCCGACTGGTCCAGGTCGACCCGCGCAAGCTCAAGCTGCTGGAGAAGAACGCCCGCTCCATGCCAGAGCGAGAGTTCCGCCAGCTGGTAGAGAACATCCAGCGGGACGGAACCCTTCTCGGCACCGTTCTCATCAAGGAGACAGAGAACGAGCAGCTGGTCCTGTCCGGCAATCACCGGGTCAAGGCTTCCATCGCGGCCGGCCTTCCCGAGATCACGGCCATCGACATCATTTCGGAGATCAGCGATGCACGGGCGCTGGCAATCCAGCTGTCCCAGAATGCCATCGTCGGCAAGGATGATCCCAACATCCTGCGCGAGCTCTACGATAGCCTCGATGTGCTCGAACAGCAGTATTCCGGCCTGACCGATACCGATCTGGGCCTGCTTGACGATCCCGACTTCGAGAAGTTGCGCCTGGGACCGCCGATTTATGAAGAAATCCTCATCGCCTTCCTGCCGGAAGATCAGGAGGAATTTCAACAGAACCTCGACCGCATCATGCAGGGCAGCAAGAACCGCAAGGTCTGGCTCCACCTGTTTGCCGAGTACGAGAAGTTCTTCCTGGCGATGCTCAAAACCAAGGATGTCATGGGGATCGTGAACGATGCGGTCACCCTGTCGGTCATGGCAGAGCTTGCCAATGAGCGTCTGGAGCAAATCCAGGCAGAACAGGACGAAGAAGAAGGCGAGAGTGACGCAGAGTGAAACGCTCACGTGCGAAGAAAGGCAAGGCTGACAAGGCCAAGCATGGCAACCGGCACAGGCTGACCATTGCGAAGGTCGAGGAAGCACTGCGGAAAACCGGGGGCTTCATTGGCACTTCGGCGCAGTTGCTCGGGTGTAGCCGATCCACTTTGCACCGGTTCATGGAGAAGCATCCGCAGTTGCGGGACGTTGCAGCTGATGTCGGAGAAGATATCCTCGACATTGCCGAGACCAAGCTGATCCAGAACATCCGGGCGGGCAAGAGCACCGACATTCAGTTTCTCCTGCGTACCAAGGGCAAGCATCGCGGCTTCACGTTTCAGGTTGAACATGCCGGTCCAAAGGGTGGTCCGATCCCTGTCGAGAACACCTATCCCGAGCCGGATTTCGACAGCATGACGGACGAGCAGCTGAAGGCCTACATCGCCTGGCAGGAATCGATCGCGCCGAAGCAGGCCGATGGAACCGTTTGATGCGGAGCGTCTACGCAAGGCGAAGCTGATACTGGAAAGCCGGGAGCTGGTTACCAGCCATCTTGGCTTTACCCGCCGCATGTTCGTTGCCGCAGAAGGCACACCGTTCATCGTCGGCCCGCATCACAAGCTGATCTGCGACCAGCTGGACCGGGTAATCAGGGGTGAATGTACCCGTCTCGGCATCCACATTCCGCCCGGGTATTCCAAGACCGAGCTTGCCGTCATCAATTTCGTGGCTCGGGGATTCGCGGTCAATCCGAAGGCCCGGTTCATCCATACGTCCTTCTCGCAGGAATTGGTCAACGACAACTCGTCAAGGATCAAAGACCTCATCAACCTGCCGCAGTATCAGGACCGGTGGCCACTCGGGTTCAAGAGCGATACCAACTCCAAGGGTCTGTGGCGTACCGAACAACGTGGTCACTTCCTGGCAAAGCCTGCCGGTGGTCCGATCACGGGTTTCCGTGCCGGTTATCTGAACAAGAACAATCTGCCGGAGGATATGAGCGAGCTCGACGAGTACGAGCTTGAATTTCTCAACGATGACGCAGTGTTCACCGGGGCGCTCATCATCGATGACCCGCTCAAGCCGGATGATGCGCTATCCGATCCCGAACGAAAGTCCGTCAACCGGCGCTGGCAGAACACCATGCGGTCGCGCCTGGCGCACGAGAACGTGCCGGTCATCCTCATCATGCAGCGATTGCATGTCGATGACTTTGCCGCTCACGTTTATGAGACTTCCGGCGAGGAATGGGAAGTGATCTCCATCCCCATCGAGATTGATGGCGAGGCTGAACCGGTTGCGCCGAAGGTCAAGGTCGTGCCGCACGGCCTGCCGGATGGCCCGCTTTGGCCTGTGAAGCACGATCAGGCACAGATCGACATCCTCAAGCTGGATGAGCACACCTTCGCCGGCCAGTACATGCAGCAGCCCGTGGTCCTGGGCGGCAATATGTTCAAGGCCACGTATTTCGACTGGTTTGATGAAGAGAAGCGGCCGGACCTGAAACGCCGCATCATCTGCGCCGATACAGCCTCCAAGACCAAGGAGCGTAACGACTATTCGGTATTCGGCTGCTTCGGCCTCGACCGCAACGACCGGCTTTATCTGCTGGACCTGGTTCGCGGTAAATGGGAGGCGCCCGAGCTTGTCCAGATAGCCGAGAACTTCTGGCTGAAACACAAGGAGCTTCCCTGGAACGTTCACGGTCATCTCAACTCGATCAATGTCGAGGATGCCAGTTCCGGTACGGGATTGATCCAGCAGTTGCAGCGTAAGCGCCTACCGGTGGTGGGCGTCCAGGTCGAGACCGACAAGGTGACCAAGGCGCTCGGGGTGATCCCCTCGATTGCCGTCAATCCGGTTCTTCTGCCCAAGGATGCGCCATGGGCAAAGGACTTTCTCAACGAGATGTACGCCTTCCCCGAGGGCGTGTTCGATGACCAGTGCGATGTTCTGATGATGGGCGTCAACGAACTGCTGGAAAAGGCGCACAGCATCTTCGATTCACTGTGAGGTAAGCGGATGTCTTTCTTTCTGTTCCAGGGCGACGGCCTCGAATGGCTGGAAACGCTGAACGAATCGGCAAGCACTGCCGCCGCCGCTGCCGCTCAAAGTGCCACCGATGCCGAGGGCTTCAAGGATGAAGCCGAGACCAAGGCAGGTGAAGCAGATGCCAGCGCGAACGCTGCTGCAACCAGCGCCGGTCAATCATCTGCGAGCGCTGCCGCTGCCCTTACCTCCGAAGGCAATGCGAGCACGTCCGAGGGCAATGCCGCCGCGGATGCTGCCGCAGCTGATGCTTCCAAGGTCGCAGCCCTTGCTGCTGCCAACGCAGCAGGCACCGCACAACTTGCAGCCGAGGCTGCCCGAGACCAGGCATTCACGGCCTTTGATAACTTCGATGACAAGTACCTTGGTGAAAAGGCAGCTGAACCGGCCACCGACAATGACGGCGATCCGTTGCAACCCGGTGCGTTGTTCTACCACACTGGTATCGGTCTCAAGTTCTGGGATGGTGCGGCTTGGGTAGCGGCCTATATCTCCGGTGCTGGATTTCTGGCAGCAGCTAACAACCTGTCCGATGTGAACGACCCGGATGTTGCACGGGGCAATCTGTCTGCGCCGTCCGTAGCTGAAATGAATGCCGGCCTGGCTGGCAAGTCTAACACCGGCCACACTCACACGATTGCCAATGTCACCGGATTGCAGGCCAATCTCGACAGCCTTCAAACGGCAGTGGATGGCAAGGCTGCAACGGGGCACACGCACACGATTGCGAACGTCACCGGTCTCCAGACCGCTTTGGATGGCAAGGCAGCGTCCGCCCACACCCACGCCATCGCCAACGTTACGGGTTTGCAGGCTGCTCTGGATGGGAAGTCGGCCACCGGCCACACGCATACACTGGCCCAGATCAGTGATTCCGGCAGCATGGCAGGTGAGAACGACGCTCCGTCTGACGGTAACACTTATGCTCGCAAGAACGGAGCATGGGAGGCGCTGGCAAGTGAAGGTTGGACCCTGCTTTCTTCACTGGCAACCAGCGCTGGTACAGCCATCAACTTCACCGGCATTCCGACAGGCGTCAGAGAGGTATTGATCCTGTTTGATGATGTTGCGGTCACGTCAGGTCTGGGCGTGAGGCTCGGGGATAGCGGCGGCGTCGAAACCACCGGGTATGACAGCTACACGGGCAATCGCTCGTCCTCAACATCGTCTACGACCGAGTTTGATCTGATAGCCTCGACCTTGGTTAAGGGCGTCATGCGCCTGTTCCACATGGGCGGCAACCAATGGATGTCGG
Source organism: Nitratireductor sp. (assembly GCA_020441735.1). Lineage (GTDB taxonomy): Bacteria > Pseudomonadota > Alphaproteobacteria > Rhizobiales > Rhizobiaceae > Salaquimonas. The sequence goes on along the minus strand of JAGRLQ010000239.1, from coordinate 14,351 downwards.
ATCACATGGTTCGGGGGTATTCGAACGTTCCTGTTCATGGCGCTGGTGACAAAACGCTAAGCGGGGCATTGGACCGCGTTCAGCTTATGGGCGGCACCTTTTCAGGCGGTAGCTGCTCCGTGTTCTATCGCTAGGAGGGCAGGAAATGTTCATCGCAATCGTATCGGTTGAAGGCAACCGGATAGCGAAGTATGCGGCTTTTGATGCTGACCGTGAAGACAAGATTGTCACGCAGGAATATCAGCCGCCCGAACTTGATGAGGCCGGAGAGATCATCACGCCGGAAGTGCCGGAAGAATTTGAGATGGTCACCCGGTCGCCGGAGTATCAGGCCGATGAGCATGTGACCGCACATGGCGGTTTTGTGTTTGAACATACGACCGGAGAGCCGATCAGCGATCTGTGGATTGATGGGCAGTCCGTGACGATTTCCGCTCCGCCGCCCAATCCCGACGCAATCAGGCAGGAGGTATCCGATCGCATCTATGCCCATGCTTCTGCCGCCACGCAAATGAACATGGCCGCTGCCGCTGCTGCCGGGCTGTTGAACGCTGATCAGATGGCTGCTTTTCAGGCCGGACTAGCGTGGGTCGCAGCAATGCGGGCAAAAGGAGCGGAGTTGGCAGCTGCCGGAGCCGTTGACTTTGCCGATGATAGTCATTGGCCGGAACCCTCACCGGAAGCCGTTGCGTTGGCTGCCGCCTTTTGAACGATGTCCTTCTACACCGAGGAAGTCGCCATTGCCCCGCTGGCAGATGGCCGGTGGAAGCTCGTCACTGATCTGGTTTGGGAAATCGGGGAGAAGGGAACCGGATATTTCTACACGGTTCCGGCCGGCGAAGTGACCGACCTTGCTTCCATCCCGAGATGGGCCTGGACCTGGTTCGACCGGGGTAATTCCCGATACGCCAAGGCGGCGATCCTGCACGATCACATGGTCTGCAATTCTGGCTTCTCGCCCATTACCGCATCGGCGGAATTTGCCGCTGCCCTTCTGGCAGACGGCGTTGGTCCCAGGACCGTGTTCATCATGGGCATGGCTGTGCTCTGGCACAACGCGATCCGAAAAGGAGGCAAGGTATGAACACCTATGAGATTCAGGCGCGGCTTCACGCACTCGGCATCTACAAGGGTCGCGTGGATGGTATCAACGGCCCGTTGACCAGGGCTGCCATCCGTGGCTTCCAGCGCATCAACGGCCTGTACCCGGACGGCATTGCGGGGCGCCGGACCATTGCAGCCCTGAAATCCGATCCGATTGCCGAGCGGCAGAAGCCTGATCCGGTCAGGGCCGCTCCCGGTCAGGGGCATGCCCGTTCCTGGCCTCGGCAGGCGGATGTCGAGAAGTTCTATGGCCCACCCGGTAGCCATGCCTGCACGGCTGGAGAGGTTCAACTGCCCTTCCCCATGCGGCTCGCCTGGGACAAGAACGAGATCGTGCGGACCTTCAACTGCCATCACAAGGTCGCAGCGTCGTTCGAAAGCATTTTCGACCAGGTGCTCAAGCACTACGGGCTGGAAAACATCCGGCTTCTCGGCCTCGATCTCTATGGCGGATGCTACAACTTTCGCAAGATGCGCGGCGGCAACCGGTATTCGATGCACAGCTGGGGCATTGCCCTCGACATCGATCCTGCCCGCAATCAGCTGAAATGGGGCCGCGACCAGGCGAAGCTCGACGACCCCGAATATGAACCCTTCTGGAGCATTGTCGAGGAACATGGCGGCGTCAGCCTGGGCAGACTGCGTAACTACGACTGGATGCACTTCCAGTTTGCGAGGCTGTGATGGTCAAAAGGGTTCATTTTTATCCTGATCATGACTTTCCCGGCGAGGGCGTTTATTCGGTGTTTTGCCCCGGCTGCAAGTGTGATCATCCTTTCAGGGTTGGCAAATCCCGCAATCTCCCAAACTGGTCATTCAACGGCGATATGGAGAAGCCTACCTTTTCTCCATCCATGCTGGTGAACAAAGATCGGCCCGGTGGCAGATGTCATTCCTATGTCGAAAACGGGGAAATCCGGTTTCTGTCAGATTGTTTTCACGATCTGAAGGGGATGACCGTGGAGTTGCCGGAAATGGATGATGACGGCGATCCGGTTCTGAATCTTCAAAAAGGTGAAGGCTGATGTTCTGGCTCTGGGGCAAGATACTCGGCTTCCCGACTAGGAAGGACGGCAAGACCGGCTCACGCGAACTTGCCGTTACCGTCGCCATGTTCACCATCGGCCTGATCTTCTATTGGGGCGGCGATCTTTCCGCCGATCACAAGCGGGATATCCTGTTCTATCTGATCGTTGCGTCCGTTGTCTGCCTCATGGCAGCCTTTGGAATGAAGGCCCTTGCCATGGGTCTGCTCGAGTACGGCAAACCCACCCAGCAGCAGGAACCCGACCCGTCAGCGTATTACGGTGGCGACATTCCGCTCCGGGAGCCGACGCCTCCGCCGCCCGATGAAAGACGGTGATGCTGATGTTCAAATTGCTCTGGGACGCCGTAGGAGCGCGGTTTGCCGGTTTTCCGGTGGTCAAGGTGATGGCCGGCACGATCGCCGCCCTGTGCCTCGTTGTAGTGGCCCTATGGTGGCGGAAAGAGGCTGCGGTGGCCGAGGCCATCCGGTTCGAGCAGCAATTGAAGGATGCCCGCCTCGTCATTGCCGAGGAACGGCGCAAGCGCATTTCGTTGTCCCAGGCCGTCATCGACAAGGCTGCGGAAGCCAACCGCATCAATACTCGCAGCCAGGAACTCCAGACCGGTTTCTTGGAGCGGATTCGGTTTCTCGAATGGCAGAACAGCATGTCCATGGCCGAGGCCGATCGGTTGCGTGAGCAGGAACGTGAACAGGCAAGGAAGGAAGGCCGGGATGATGCCGAACCGCTCTTTGATATTCGCGGCATTCGTTAGCGTCCTGCTGCTTGCCGGCTGCAAACACACAGACGGAACCCCGCCCCCGAGCGCGGTCGTCGAACAGAAAGACCAGGAAGCACGGGACCGGCTGGATGATCTGACGCCAGCCATCCCGGCCTCGGTCATCAAAACACCGCAAGGCAAAGTCGACCTTGGGAACCGTACCCATCTGCCGGGGCCAGAGGCCCGTGAGAAATGGCAGGAAGATCGCAACCGTCTCGATATCTGCGTTGCAACTCACCAGACGCTTGTCAGCGAGATGACAGTGCGCGGGATGCTTACGGAGATGGCAACCAATGAATGAACGACCGGACTATGAAATGGGCGTTCATGTCGAACCCGATGAACCACAGCCGTCCCTGGGCCGACGCATCTGGTCATGGCTGGTTACCGCAGCTGCATCTTTCCTGCTGATCTCATGCGCCACACTGGCGGAAGTCGGTGGCGACGAGGGTCTATGGGAGATCAGGAACTTCGAGATGTTGCCAGCAGGCAAGCCCAGCCCTACCCGGCTGTTTTTCCTGACCGCAGCTGGGCATGGCGATCCTGGGTGTCACATCACGTCATCGAAGGTGATCTGCAATCCCGGCCCGGACGGCTGGCGGGCAGTGGCCGAATATTCCGGTGGCCGAATGGTTGCATGGTGGCAGGAGAAGAAAGTCCAATGACCCTCGATCAAGTGCCGCAGAACGGCTTTACCAAGACCATGCGGCGCGTCATGGCGATTTCCTGCTGGCTTGCCTTTTTCGGGCTCATTCTGGCTGATGCAACTGGCTGGATCGAACGGTCTGTCCCGCTTCCGATCTACGCCATGCTCTTTGCGGGCGGTTCGATGATGTTCGATGCCGTCAATGAGATCATCAAACGCTTTGGAGGTAAGAAATGAGCGCGTCTCGGGTTGCAGAATTTCAGCAGCACAGCGGCAAGGTTCTGTGGAACATCGCCGTTGCAATGGTCTATGCCGCAGTCATCATGATCGCGGTAGAATATTCGTTCTACCGGTTGATGCCGATGAGCTTCTGGCTTTGGTACGAGAATGTGCGTGTGTTGGAGCCCGCCGTCGAGGGAACCAAGCTGACATTTCAGTCGTTTTCGGAAGTAAACCGACGCTCCAATGTCAGATGGACGGATACCTTGTATTGCGATCTGCATGACGGGAACGGTTTTCGAAACCATGCCTCGCAGATTGCTCACCGGGATGGCGTTGACCCATCTGGGCTATCTGCCAAGAACTGGACTTTCCATCCCCTGGCACCGACAGCTGGAAGCACTTGCGCCATGATCTCATCGATCTCGCTCTTGCTGCCATATGGCATTGAGAAGCGTCAGGTCATCGACGGATATGCCCGCGATCAGCTGTTCGATATCCAGCCGAAGGGCAGCCTTTGATGGCATGTCTGCCTTGCCGGAAATCCCGTGAGCGCCTGGTTGAAGGCGCCAAACAGGCAGACCTTGCCGAAGTCGCCAAGGCTGTTGCCGAAGGCACCGCCATCATTGTCGGCAAGATCATTATCTCTGCCGGTGTTCGTTACAAGGTGACGGCCACCGGAGAACTGGAAAAGGCAGACGAATGAGCGACTCCACGCCAATGAAGGCCTTTGACGGGTTGATCAACCTGGTGTCGAACCTGGGAACCAAGAAGGACAAGGCCACCCAGAACAAGATCCTCGCCGGCTTCAACGATTACAACACGCTCGACAATATGTGGCGTGGTTCCTGGATGGGCCGTAAATGTGTCGAGGTCATCCCCGATGACATGCTGCGGCAGTGGCGTACCTGGGAGATGTCGGAGGAACAGGTCAAGAAGATCGAACGCCTGGAAACTGCCCTGCGCATCAAGCGTCATATTCGCAAGGCGCTGGTCTTTCGACGGGTGTTCGGTGGTGGCGTGATTCTTCTCGGCACCGGAACCGACAAGCCGGAAACCGAGCTTCGCCTCGACAAGATCAAGGAAGGTGATCTCAAATACCTGCATACCTTCCATCGGTTTCAGCTGACTGCTGCTGGTGATGATGCCTATGAGCGCGACATCCGCAAGCCGAATTACGGGCGTCCGAAGAAGTATCAGCTGACCAACATCACCGGGCAGGAACAGGTTGAAATTCATCCCAGCCGCCTTGTCATCTTCGATGGCATGGAAGTGACCGATGAAGCCCGCGAGTTGCAGGACGGGTTCGGTGACAGCATCTTCGACGCCATTGCTGACGCGGTGCTGACGGCTGCCTCGGTACATGCCGGCATCGCCAGCCTTGTTCAAGAGGCGAAGATCGATGTCTACAAGGTGCGTAACCTTGCCGAGATGGTCTCGAACACGGACGGCACGAACCGGCTTACCAAACGGTTCATGGTCGCCAACATGCTCAAGAGCATCAACAATGCGCTGATCCTTGATGAAGGCGAGGAACACGAGCAGAAAACCATCTCCTTCTCCGGGCTCAAGGATACGATGCTTGAGTTCATGCAGGTGGTGGCCGGCGCGGCCGATATTCCGATGACCCGGTTTCTGGGAATGTCGCCTGGCGGCATGAACTCGACTGGTGAAGGCGATCTTCGCAATTACTACGACAACATCCAGGCCCGCCAGGAAAACGAATTGCGGCCAGACCTAGAGCCGCTGGATGAGGCGCTGCTGCGTTCTGCCGGAATCGTCACGGGTGAGGAAGGGCTGGAGGAACTGAAAGGCGAGACCGCCGAGCACTATTACCGGTTCGATCCGCTGTTCCAGCCCACGGCCAAGGAAAAGGCCGAGGTCGACAAGGCCAGGGCAGAGATCACGAAAATCTACAAGGATACCGGTCTCGTCGATCCGATGGTGCTGGCAACCGGCGTCAAGAACCAGCTGATCGAGGATGGCCCCTACCCCGGCATCGATGCGGCCTATGAGGAACATGACGCCGATCTCGAAACGATCCGCATAGCGGCGGAAGGTGAACAGGAAAATGCAGACCTTCTCCTTGAAGCAAATCGGAAAGCGGTTGAAGAAGAACCGGAAGGGTCAGGCGATCCTGCCGGAGATAAGTGACCGTCTGGCGCTTCGCCTGGGGATCGAGAAAGCCATCAACCGGATGCTGCGAGAGTTGGCCCAGCACGTTCGGGCCAACATTCTCTCCAAGGCCACGGAGAAGATCAAACGTCAGCGCGGCAAGGGCATTCTCGATGCCGGGCCGGATGATTTCAACGACGCCCGCAAGCTGGCCGAGGAACTGGTTCGCATCGCCTCCCGCACCGTGGAGACCATTTTGGGCCTTGATGCCGAGGAACACACGAAAGAATGGTTCAAGGCGGTCAAGAGCGAGCTCGGGATCGATATCTCTGCCCTGATCGATCGCGAGGATCTTCAAGACTACATGGAGACAGCGCTGGCCCGGAACGTGGCGCTCATCAAGAACGTCTCCGATGACGTTCTCAAACGGGTTGAGATGACCGTCTACAACGGCATCATCGCGGCCAAACCGGCAAAGCAGCTGGCGGCGGAACTGACAGCTGATTTCGGGTTCGCCCAGAGACGGGCAAAACTGATCGCCCGGGACCAGGCGTCGAAGTTCAATTCGGACCTCAACCGCATCCGTCATGAGCAGGCCGGCATCAGTGACTACATCTGGTCGACCAGCCTCGATGAGCGGGTGCGGCCCTTGCACAAGAAGTTGGAAGGCAAGCGCTTTACCTACGGCAAACCGACGCCAGCCGAGGGCGGTGGTCAGCCGGGGCAGCCGATCAACTGTCGGTGCGTGGCTCGGGCGGTCGTGGAGTTCTAAGCGTCAGCTTTTCAACTCGAACTCAAAGCTGCCTACTTTGACAGTTGGTTTCCAACTACCAAACGAGGTTGCGCGGATTCTGCGGGTGATCTCATCGCCTGTCATGTCGGGCGTTATTGTTGCGAGTTCGTTCAATTCATCCCTTGTGCGACGGACCTTGCCCCAGCTTTCGGACGCGGTTGGAAGCGGCAGGTCGTTCGCGAGCCTTGCGATGACATCATATGCCAGGGTCTCAAGATGGGTATGTGTTCGCTGAAAAAGGCTTTCGACATCTTCGGATGCAATGATCGGAAACCGGCGAACCTCAACAATTGAACCGGCATCAATCTCCGGCGTCATATGGTGGCAGGTGACACCAAAAGACGAAGCGCCATCGTAAAGCGCCCAATTGATCCCACCGACACCCGGATATTCAGGCGGTGCCGGATGGAAGTTAATGGCGGCAACCGCAGCCCTCTCAAGCAGGGATTGCGGAACGATCCACCTGGAACAGTAGGAAATCAGCAGATCACCCTGCCACCAATTGCATTCCCCGGGAAGCGGTTGCCCCCAATTGCCATGGTAGGTTTCCACCTGACCGAATGCCCTTTTGCAGAAGGCGGAGATGCGGTTCGCCTCATCGCCAGTTGAGGCCAGAAGCATAACGGATTTGTCAGACATCAGAGTGTTCCTTTGCATTTCGGGCAGCGTTGCCAGCCTTGTAGTCAAGCATTCCGGTCAGTTTGCAAAATTGTGCAATTTCGCCAATTCGTACAGTTCACAACCGGCCATTGCATTTCGGGCAGCGCTTGCGACTGAAACGGTTGTTCATGGCGCTGTCGAGGATGGCCGCGAGGTAAACGACCAGCCACAGACCCATCGTCAGGATCGACAGGACCACGTGTAGAGCGTGGTTTGGCGTTTTGAGGGTGATGGGTACGGTTTCGCCGCAAGACGCGCACACGGTCAATTCTGTGCGTTTAGCCATCGGTTTTATCCTTCTCGTCCGGCCCGAGCCGTGGCGCGAGGGTTTCAATCAGTTCTTCCAGGGTCAGGGGGGTGTCCTCCTGCACCCGGCCATCCAGCCGGGCAATGACGGCTTTCAGAAGCAATTCGAGGCGGGCCAGCCGCTCGCTGTGATCCAGCAGGAATCGCTTCAACTCGTCATCGCCCATGGCGCCTTCTATCCCAACGGGAGACAGACATGCAATTCATCGACGCGGTAGCCGTAGGGGCAACCCGGCGCACGGCTGACGGTTATCTTGCCGCAGATGTGCGGACGGCCAGGACTGGTGTCCAGATTTACAAGGGGGATGAGGTAGGCCGGCCGGACCTGGAATGGGCCATCATCTACCGGCCCGAGGAACAGGTGTTCGACCGTGGTTCCATGGCGAGCTTTGCCAACAAGCCGGTTACCAATGACCATCCCTCCGAGATGGTGACGGCTGATAACCACCGCGATCTGTCAGTCGGTCATGTCGGCGAGGAAGTGGCACGTGACGGCGAGTATGTCCGTGTGCCGCTCATGGTGACCGACGCCAAGACCATCGATCTCATCGAGAAGGGCAAGAAAGGGCTGTCGGCAGGTTATGTCTGCGACCTGCTCTGGACGCCCGGAACCATCAAGGAAGGCGAGCATACGATCACGTATGACGCCATCCAAACCAACATCCGCATCAACCATATCGCCATTGTCGATCATGGTCGCGCGGGTGCCGAGTGTCGCATCGGTGACGCTCCTTCAACCTGGGGAGCGTTCCCCGTCAACCAACCCCTATCTTCCATCATGGACAGGAGAGAAAACGTGCCGGACATCAAAACCCGCACGGTGGTTGTCGATGGCATTTCCATCGAGACCACTGACCAGGGTGCGCAGGTGATCGAACGGCTGCAAAAGCAGTTGTCCGACTCCGCCGCCAACGTCGAGAACCTGAAAGCAACGCACAAGGATGCGATTGCCGCAAAGGACAAAGAGCTCGGCGAGAAGGACGCAAAGATTGAGGAACTGGAGAAGGCGAAAGTCTCCGATACAGACCTCGATCAGATGGTTGCCGATCGTTCGGTCATCGTCGATGCGGCCAAGCATCTCGTCGAGAAATTCGACGCCACCGGCAAATCCAATGCCGATATTCGCCGTGAAGTGGTTTCCGACCAGTGCGGAGCCGACACGGTGAAAGACAAGTCCGACGAATACATCGAGGCCCGCTTCGATGCGCTCGTCGCCACCATCGACACCGACACGATTGCCAAGGGCATGAAAGACGGTGCCGGTAAACCCGCCCCGAAACAGTCCATCGCCGACGAGGACAAGGCGCATCAGGCAATGCTTGATAGCCAGTCCAAAGCCTGGCGCGAGGATGAGGAACAGGAGTAACCGCCATGCCGGACATCCAACAGGGTTATCAGAGCGGCATTGGCGAAGCGATGAACGGCATGATTGCCGATGCCTCGCTTCGTGATGCTGCAAGCCGTCAGGTTGAAGGCGGCGATATCGGCTGGGGCATTGTCGTGTCCCAGGGAACCGCAGATGACGGAATCGTCATCGGTGGCGATGCCCCGATCGGCATTACCGTTGCCGACCGCACCCGCCTTGCTGACAAATACGTCACGGGCGAAACCGCCTCGGTCCTGCGGACTGGCGCGATCTGGGTCACCGTTTACGAGGCAGTCAATGCCAATGATGCGGTGCTCTACAAGGAGGCTGACGGAACCTGCGGCAAGACCGCTGGCGCTGGCATCGCTGCCCTTCCGAACGCCGTTTACGAAACCAGCGCTGCGCTTGGCGGTCTCGCCCGCGTTCGCATCCGCTAAGGAGGGCCGCTTCAATGAACGCTCACGTGAACGTCCCGGAGCAATACCTCCGGGATAACCAGGCCAATTTGCAGTTTGCAATCAACCAGGCCTCCCACATCAACCGCAGGGTGTACGAGAAGAAATACCCCGAGATCACCTACACCCGCTTCATTCCGATCGACTATTCGACCCCGGAATTTGCGGCATCGGTGACCTACTTCTCGTATGACGGTACCGGCAAGGCGAAATGGATCAACACCCGCGCGGATGATGTTCCTTACGCCAACGCGAACCTGGCGAAGTACGAAATCCAGATCGCCGAAGGCGCCATGGGTTACGACTATACGCTGTTCGAGATCGGTCGTGCCCGCTGGTTGGGTGTCAATCTTGCCGCCATGAATGCCATGTATGCCCGCAGGGCCTACGAGGAAATGTGCGAGGAAGTGGGTTACTTCGGGAATGAGGCGAAGGGGTTCTATGGCCTTATCAACTATCCCGGTATCACCAAGGTTGCCGCTCCCAACAACGCTGCTGACACCAGTGCGCTGTGGGCGGACAAGAACGCTGACGAGATCCTGCTGGATGTCAACAATGCGCTGCTTGGCGTCTACGTTGACTCCCTGACGATCGAGATGGCGGACACCATCCTGTTGCCTCATGCGCAGTTGGTGGCCCTGACCACCCGCCGCATCCCGGATACCCAGATGTCAATCATCGAGTTCCTGGAGAAGAACAACGTCTACACCCGTGAGACCGGGCGCAAGCTGACCATCAAGGCGCTGCGTCAGCTGACAGGTGCTGGCGATGGCGGCACTGACCGGATGGTTGCTTACAAGCGCGATGAGGAAGTGCTTTCCATGCACATCCCCATGGCCTTCCGCTTCCTGCCGACGCAGTTCGAGGGTCTCCAGTTCAAGAACCCCGGCATCTTCCGCATTGGCGGGCTGGATGTGCGCCGGCCGGGTTCCGTTCGTTACGTGGACGGCATCTAAGCGATGAATTGAGGGGGCGTTCAGCGCCCCCTCTCCCTTCAACAAGGAACCTGACGACATGAGCAAGTTTGCACTTCAAAACACAGGCGACGGCCCGCTTCATGTGCCTGGTGTCGGCACAATCGCACCGGGCAAAAGCCTTCCGGCGACAGAAGCCCAGATTAAGGCAATCCAGAACAACGCTGTTGTGGCTGCCTGGGCCGAGACCGGTGTACTCGTCGGCATCGATCCTGAAATGGAAGCCGAGCGGGCAGCCGCAGAAGCCGAGGCCGCTGCAAAAGCCGCAGCCGAGAAGGCCAAGGCTGAAAAGGAAGCCGCCGAGAAAGAGGCTGCCGAGAAGGCGGCAAAGGAAAAAGCTGATGCCGACGCAAAGGCCAAGGCAGAAGCCGAGGCCGCTGCAAAAGCCGCAGCCGAGAAGAAACCGGACGATAAAAAGTCCTGATCTTCCCGACAATCAGATGTCACAGACCCCGGTCCTAACAGGCCGGGGTTTTTCCATCGAGGTTTGCCATGCCGGATCACACTGTTCCAAACGCCGACACGTTCAAGACCCGCTTTCCCGAGTTCGGTCTGGTTGCTGACGCTACCGTCAACGCTGTGCTGGTCGAAGCCGGACGGACGGTCATACAGGGTGACGGCAGTTCTGCGGCGCAGACCTGGATCGAAAATGACATCGGGGATGCCTGCCTGTGGCTGGCAGCCCATCTTCTGACCCTGCAAGGCGAACCTGGGCGGTCGCAGGCAGCGGCCATAATGGAGACTGACAATGCAGCGTCTCTTAGCGGCGGCGGCATCAAGTCCCACAAGGTCGGAGACACCCAGATCGAGTTCTTCCAGGATGGCTCCATTTTGGGCAGTGGAGGCGGTAGTACCGATAGTGCTCCTGCCCCAACCAGTGTTGATTTGAGCGCCTATGGCAAGCGGTATCAGGAGCTCCTGCGGCGGTCCTTCCCGCCCGTCATGTGCGTGTGATGGTCTTTGCCAAGGTCCGCTCCAAGGGCAATGCCAAAGAACGCCTCGACAAGATCAAGGCCGCTACGAAAGGGCATGAGCAACGGCTGCGGGCGGGGTTTCCGAAAGGCAAGACCGACAGCTTCAATCTCAACAAGGCGATCTGGAACGAGTTCGGGACGGTCAACATTCCCGAGCGCCCCTTCATGCGCAATACGGTTGCCAAGAAGAAGTCCATCTACAAGCGGCACATGCGCAAGGCAGCAAGCCAGATCATGGCCGGCAGTTCCACCATTCCGGTCGTGCTCAACAAGCTCGGCATTCTTGTGCAGGGCGATATTCAGGGCGAGATCACGAGCCTCAATAGCCCGCCAAATGCCCCATCGACGATCCGACAAAAGGGTTCCAGCAACCCGTTGATCGACACGAGCGCAATGCGGCAGGCAGTCACTTGGGAAGTGAAATAAGATGGAACTATCAGCGGCTTCTGTAAGTTTCTTCGGAAAACAGGTTAGCTATACACCGCCCGTTGCTGGCAGCTATGTAGATGGTCGCTGGAAACCGGGTGCTGGAGAAGCCAAGCCGATCAAGGCGGTAATCCAGCCGATTTCCCTGCCAGAATTGCAGAACTTGCCCGAAGGCATTCGCGAGAAGGCAATGTACTCAATGTGGACCAGGGAACCGCTGGAGGCCGACCCGGACCTTGCCTACGGGTCGGTCCTCTGGCGGGGTCAGACCTATCGCATCCTTCAAGCCGTCGAGCGTGACGGGTTTTCAAAAGCAGTTCTGGGACTGGAGCGCGATGCAGGAAGAAACCGAAAACAAGCTCCGTAGCTGGATCCTCGCTCATGCCGATGTAGAGGAAGTCATCGTCGATCATCCGGGCGGCTCAAGGCCCGATGGTGCCTACATCATGATCAACCTGTTGCGGTCAGATCGTATCCAGCTGCCCATGGGGCGGTCTTTCGCGGAAATCGATGAACCGGGTGACGGCCCGGCTTTCAAGCACAATCTGGCAGGCGAATGGCAGTGGGACTTCTCGGTCAATGCCTACGCGCAAAACGCCACCGATTTGTTGGCTGCCCTCAAGGTGGCCGGCGAAATGAATGAGGTCGAGTTCGATCTCTATCCGCTCATCCTCTTTGCCAGCGGCACCGTCATTCGGTTGCCGGAGCTCATCAACGAGCGTTGGGAGGAACGGGCGCAAATGGATGTCTCGCTGCGCGGGTACATCAACACACTCGGCGTTCTGGTCGATTCCATCGAACAGGTTGATCCCGAGTTTACCAGAACCGGTTCATCGGCAGGGGATGTGACCGAGACGCTTACCGTCATCAAACCGTAGGAGAGGCTAATGCCCCGACTTCCAATTGATCGCGTGGTCGATGTCAATCTGACCAGGCGCGACAACTTCGCAACCCGCCGCGGATTTGGTGTGCCGCTGCTGGTGCATGCCGAGGCCGCTGGCCCTCTGGATGCCAATACCCGCACCAAGGTTTACGGCTCGATGGATGAGGTTGCTGTCGACTATGCGCCTGCCACCGAGGCTTACAAAATGGCGCAGGCAGCCTTCTCCCAAGAGGTCCAGCCCGTCCAGATCAAACTTGGCTGGCGTGATCCTGCCAAGGTTACCGGCCCGGATTTCACCGCTGAACTGGATGCCATCTGGGACTATGACCCAGACTGGTACTGGCTGCACTTCGACTCTGGCATTCGCGGTGTCGACGTGATGGAAGATGCCGCTATGGCATGGGGGCAGACCCGCCGCATCCAGATCGGCTTCGAGGGCAACGAGGTTGAAATCCAGTCGCCCGCCGATGCCACGAACCTTGGTGCTCGCGCCAAGGGCGAGTCTTACGACCGGTCTTGGGGCTTCTATCATACCGATGCCGCGCTATATCCGGCTGTCGCCCTCTCGTCCCGGCTTGCGACCTTCAACTTCGACGACCCCGACAGCGCCTATACGGCGAAGTTCAAGCGGCTGGTCGGCATTGCGCCTGTCAACATCGGTTCTGCCGGTGTGCAGGGTGCCACCGGTTTCGTGCCGCAGCTGGGTTTGCAATCGGCCCAAGGTCATCTCTGGAACACCTATGTCGATATCGGCGGTGTCGAGATGGTTGTCGAGGGTCAGAACTTCGGCGAGGCGTTCATCGATGAGGTTCATGCCGGTGACTGGATCGTCTCCAGGACCGAAGAACGGTTGCTCGATCTGCTCGCCAACAACAACCGCATTCCCTACACCAATCGCGGTGTCGGCATGCTGGTTCACTGCGTCGAGGAAATCCTCAATCGTGCCTTCATCGCCGGTCTCGTGGCCGACTTTGAGAACGAGTTCGGCGAGATCCTTCCGGCCTTTGAAATCAAGGTTCAGCGGGTCGAGGACGTGGCACAAAGCCAGCGTCGTCAGCGTATTGCGCCAACAATTCAGGCGTTCTTCCGCTATGCCGGCGCCATCCACTACACCCGTGTCGATTACACGATGACCTTCTAAGGAGCATACAGATGGCAGGTGAAATCCAATCCTTCTCGTTCAAGAGCATCGTCTGCATGCTCGACAACAACGAAGCCACCGGCTTCTTCGAGGGTGATGATGCGATCATGATCGAGCGCAACACCGACACGGCCACGCCGATGATCGGTGCTGATGGAACCAGCACGGTTTCGATCTCGGCCGATGACAGTGCGATGATCACCCTCAAACTCCAGCCTGGTTCTCCGACCAACAAGTATCTGGAGAACAAGCACAAGCGTCAGCGCAACGGAACGCTCCAGCCCTTCGCTGTCACGGTTCGCGACACGTCGAACGGTGAAGGCGGTTCGGCTGCGCAGTGCGTCATCGTCAAGCGCCCCAGCCGGAGCTTCGGTCAGAACGCGACCGTTCGCGAATGGAAACTGTTTGCGGGTGCCTGGCAGGATCGCACACAGGAATTCCTCCCAGCGTAGGGTTTTCAAGTTGCTCTACGTTCAACTCGGG
>JAGRLQ010000238.1 GCA_020441735.1 Nitratireductor sp. | reverse complement strand
CACATGGTGCCGATCATCGGCAAGGCCCATGTCGCCTATCTGCCCGACGGCAAGGTGCTCGGCCTTTCGAAAATCGCACGCACGGTCGATATCTTCGCCCGCCGCCTGCAGACCCAGGAAAACATGACCGCTGAAATCGCCTATGCGATCGACGAGGCGCTGGCCCCGCGCGGCGTTGCGGTGATGATCGAGGCCGAGCACATGTGCATGGCAATGCGCGGCATCAAGAAAATGGGCTCGACCACGACAACGACCTGTTTCACCGGCGCCTTCCGCAACGATCCCGCCGAGCAGGTCAGTTTCATGACCCTGTTGCGGATGAACCGCGAGTAAGGCATTACCCCGGCAGATGTTAGAATCTGCCGGGAAGCCGATCATGACCGTGTTTTCACCGCCCGCAAAAGGCGCCGAACAGGAGGAAGGCGAAACCTTCCGCCCGAAATTCGATTCAGCTGGCCTTGTTACCGCCGTTGCCTGCGATGCGGAAAGCGGCGAAGTGCTGATGCTTGCGCACATGAACGCCGAAGCGCTTCAGAAAACGCTGGAAACCGGCAAGGCGCATTACTACAGCCGCTCGCGCCAGGCGATCTGGCTCAAGGGCGAGACCTCCGGCAATGTCCAGATGGTCGAAAGTGTTGCGACCGACTGTGATCAGGACGCCATTCTTCTGAAGGTCCGCCAGCAGGGTGCGGCGGCAGCCTGCCATACGGGGCGGGTAAGCTGCTTCTACAGGACGGTAAAACAGGACGGCAAAGGCGGTTACGCACTTTCCTTCGACAGCCGCGAAAAACGCTTCGATTCCGACGAAGTCTACGGCAAGGAATAGACCCGCCTATTCTCCCCAGAGTTCGCGCCGCATCCAGAAGTCCGGCAAATGCAGGCGCCCCTCTTTCGCAATATCCGTATTGCCAAGCGACAGATACTGCCAGGCTTCCGACCATTCCTCAGGCAGTTCGTATGGTGCTTTCACCGTTGCGCCCGGCAGAAAGCCGAGCCTGCCGTAGTAAGCCGGATCGCCCAGCACGAACACCTGTTCAATGCCTTCCGCTTTAAGGCGATCCAATCCTTCGCGGATGATCGCACTGCCAATTCCTGATCGCTGATGATGCGGATCGACGGCAACCGGCCCCAGAAGCGCAATTTTCCGTTCCGTTCCGTCTATGCTGCCGAGCGTGAACACGGCATGGCCTGCAGCAATGCCGTCCTTTTCACCGGCAAGCGACAGAATCTCCTCGCTGCTGTTCCACATGGCGCGGACAAGCGGCAACAAGTCCTCCTCGGGAAAGGAGGCAGGGTACAGCGACTCCAGCCAGGCAAGATCGTCAGGCCTGCATTCGCGGATGGTCAGATTGCCCGGATTGCTGGTCATTGCGAGATTCTTCCCGTTTCAGGATTGCGCCAGTCGATCCAGCGGCCGTGAAAATCGACACGCCCAAGCTCGTGTACTTTGCCATCTGGCCAAAGCGTAAGCTGCAGCCGAGCACCGGGCGTATCGCTTCCGTCATTTTCCATCGAGATGCGGGCGATTGGCGCCGTTTCGCTGGCCTGATCGCCATATTCTGCCAGCAGGGCTTCACCGCGAACCTTGGCCTCTGGGGGGAAATACTGCCAAGCAACGGTATGTTGAATGACCGTTGCTACACCCTCCCCTCGATTCGCCAACTTCCGCTCAAGCCAGTTGATCGCATCTTCCAGGTCGATCCGCACGGCATTGGCTTGAGCAAGACCGATAGCCTTCCTGATCAGCCCGACCCGTTCGATCTGATCCGGCCAGATATAGGCCAGCAACCGCAAGGCTTGCCGTTCGTTCCTAAGATCGATGGGTGCGAGATCGCAGCCACGTACCGAATTGACACGAACACCGGCCTGAACGGGCATTTCGCCATTCCAATCCGGCGCAAGCACCAGCCCATCCTGCGGTCCCATGGTGAAGGAACCCGTCATGAGCCCGTATTGCCCGGCATTGAGATTCAATCCCGCGCTGGCACCCAGCTCCCGGATGGCGAGCGGCAGACCGAAACGGTCGGAGATGGCATGATAGGCCGGAATGAGCGCCACCGAACGGCGCACCTCATTGGTCTGCGGCGCACTGGCAAGAAACGCGGTGATGGCAGCGGAATTGCGCGCCATGGCTTCCGCCAGCACTTCCCAAAGCGCTGCATTGCTGTGCTGTGTGTGATCGAAGGCCGGCGGATAGGCTTCCGCCAGAATCGGATCGGCACCACTCACGACGAGATAATTCAGCGCCCCGCAGAGCCGCAACGCCACGCTGTCGGCCTGTATCCGGGGATCGCCCAGCCAGTTAAGCACATGGGAGCCAACCGGCGTGGCTTCATCAAGGCGTTCAGCGAACAACCGGCAAATCCGGGCGGTAAAGGGCGAGTCGAGGGCCTCACAGGCAACCGCCTGATCAAGGAAAACCTTTCGGACTTCCGGTGCGCTTGCCAAACGGCTCAGCCCTTCAGGATCGAACGGCCGGCATAGCGTGCCTGGTTGCCGAGCTCTTCCTCGATGCGAATCAGCTGGTTGTATTTGGCAAGCCGGTCTGAACGCGCCAGCGAACCGGTCTTGATCTG